>NZ_JBRCOK010000090.1:0-35811 GCF_053501535.1 Bellilinea sp.
GGTGGGTGGGGGACATCAGCGGGATACAACCACGCCGAATAAATATGACCCTCCAGGTGATTGACGCCAATCAGCGGCAGGTTTTGAGCGATGGCTAACCCCTTTGCCAGATTGACCCCAATCACCAGTGAACCCGCCAGACCGGGACCGCGCGTGACGGCGATGGCATCAATGTCGGTCAGTCCCAAATGGGCGCGCTGAAGGGCTTCATCCACGATGGCGTAGATGGTGCGGATGTGTTGACGCGATGCAACCTCGGGGAATACCCCGCCGTACTGAGCGTGAATATCTATCTGGCTGGCTACGACGCTGGAAAGCAGCGCACGCCCGTTTTCGACGACTGCCGCGGCAGTTTCATCGCATGAGGTTTCAATACCCAGTACTCTGGCGGGAGGCAAATCAGAAGAAAATCGGCTCATCATATCTGATTTATACCACAGGTTCAGGTGCGCATTGGTAAAACAAAATCATACGGATAATCCGCCAGGCGTTCAAAAGTGCCATTCTCGCAGGCAACGTAAGTGTCTTCAATTCGAAAGCCCATATCGCGCGAGGGATAATACAGCCCCGGTTCGATGGTGAATACTACACCGGGAACCAGCTCATCCTGATCACCGGCAACAGCGCCGCTAAACGGCATTTCATGGATGCGCAGTCCCAATCCATGTCCCACACTGTGAACATATCCTTCCTGAGTTTGCGGGTCGGACTGAATGGTGGGGTGACCCAACTGCTCAAACAACTGGCAGGTACGCTGCTGGTAGTGGGAAAATGGGGTGTTGAGGGTTAGCTCAGAAACAATGGTGTCATAGGTATTTTGCACCTGGCGGTACAGTTCGAGCGCCTCATCGTTGGCGTAGCCGAGCGACCAGGTGCGGGTGAAGTCATAGTAGTATCCGCCGCCAGCCTCGCAGGGGAAAATGTCAAAGACGATGGTTTTACCGAGGCGGATAAGATCGGCAGGATTCCCGCTGCTGTGCGGCACACCAGCGTCTCTTCCAATGGCAAAAATCGTCCCTTCGGGATTTTCAGCGCCCAGTTCGCTAAGCCACAGATTGATACGACTTTTAACATCTCCTACAGTCAGCGGCTTGCCGTCGGGCCGAATCAGCACTTCGTTTTCAACGCGGTGGTGAACTAAAAAATCGGCAGTCCGGCCGACTACTTCGGTGGTGATTTGTGCCATGTGACGGATGCGTTCTATTTCCTGTGGTTCTTTGGTCATCATTGCTGGCATGAGAATCGGGTCCCGCGCGAATCCCACCCACTCGATCTCGGGGAGCAGATTGCTCAATTCTTTGAGAATGCCAAAGATTGGACCAATTTCGACCTGTCCATAAAGCGCAACCCGCCCGCGATTCAACCCCAGATCGCTCAACATCTGGCGGTAGCGCATGGCGAGGGCGCGGGTATAGTCCTGCCCGGCCTGTTCCAGCAGCGGTTTGAGAGGGTAATCTGAATACAGGCGGACAGACAGGCCGCTTTTGGCGGCTTCATCGCGTTCCATAGGTCCGCAAAACAAGATGGCCTGTTGATGACGGGGTTTGACCAGGTCCGCGCTGGTGATGTGCCCGCCGCCGGTCAGGTAAACCATGGCCGGATTGTGGATGGCGCTGCCGGTAACCAACAGAGCATCTATCCGGTGTTCTTGCATGAGGGTATCAATCTGGGTTTTCATTGGGCTCCTCGGTTTGATCAGAGTGTGGGATTAAGTAGGATTTGTTCAGGAGATCTTTCAACCGGATCAACAGGCTGTGATCTTGATGAGGTAAAACGGTGCGCGGGTCAAGCAGTACCTGTTCGTTTTCTATGCGTGCAATGATGGCGGGGCTGCCCTCCCTCAAGCGGGCAAGAAATCGGTCGCAGCCGGGAACCGGAAGGGCAAGCAGGTAAGTAGGCAAATGCTCTTCGGGCAAAGAACCGCCGCCGATGGTCGAAAACCCGCTGATGACCTCACCGAATCCCAGGTGAGTCTGCCAGCCAAGCGCGCGCCGGTGAATTTCCTCCGGCGGGGTGGCAATCATCTGCCAGATGGGAATCTCGCTCAGGGCCTCGTCTTTGATATAGTGAAGCAAGGTTGCTGAGAGGGCAGCCAGACAAAGTTTATCTGCCCGCACAGCGCGGGCGAGGGGATGTTTTTTGATTTTGGTGAGCAGTTCAGCTTTCCCGACCAGAATGCCGGCTTGAGGACCGCCGAGCAGTTTATCGCCCGAAAAGCAAACCAGATCACAACCGGCTTGCAGGGACTCCTGAACAGTAGGTTCGTGCGCCAGCCCAAATTCGGCGGTATCCAGTAAGGCTCCGGAGCCGAGATCATCCATGAGGATGGTGTGGTACTGGTGTGCCAGCTGGGCAAGGCTGCTTAGCTCCGGTTCGCTGGCGAAGCCGATCAGGCGAAAATTGGAGTGGTGGGCGTGGA
The DNA here is from genome assembly GCF_053501535.1 of Bellilinea sp. Classification (NCBI taxonomy): domain Bacteria; kingdom Bacillati; phylum Chloroflexota; class Anaerolineae; order Anaerolineales; family Anaerolineaceae; genus Bellilinea; species Bellilinea sp. The sequence continues at coordinate 2,420 of NZ_JBRCOK010000090.1, forward strand.
GCACCAGCGCGCCGGGGTAGTTTTGCAAGGCATTTTCATAATCGGTCAGGTGGACGCGATTGGTCGTGCCAACCTCAATCAACTTTGCCCCGGATTGCTTCATCACCTCCGGGACGCGAAAACCGCCGCCGATTTCAACCAGTTGAGTGCGCGAGATGATGACCGGTTTGCGGCGTGCCAGCGCGCTCAATGCCAGCAGAACGGCAGCGGCATTGTTATTGACCACTAGGGCGTCTTCTGCGCCGGTCAGGCGGGTTAGAAATTGTTGCGCATGAACCTCGCGCTTGCCACGCTTGCCGGTGGCCAGATTAAATTCCAGCGTGCTGTAACTGCTGGCACAGGTCTGAATGGATTGCAGCGCCGACCGACTGAGCGGAGCGCGTCCCAGGTTGGTGTGGAGGATTACGCCGGTAGCGTTGATGACCGGCTGCAGGGTTAATTGTGTCCACTGGATGAGGTTTTCTTCCACCAAACTGAGGAGATGCTCTGTGTTTGGAGTGAGGGGAGATTCTCTCATCCCTTGCCGGATGGTTTCCAGAGCAGTGCGAATGGCGCTCAGGGTTAAGGGCCTGCCGTAGTAGGCAATCCACTGCCCGGCTTGTGGGGATTGCAATAGCCGGTCAACCGAGGGCAGGCTGCGAAGCTCATTCATTTTCACCGGCAACAAAACGGCTGCGTTCGGCAAGGCGGATGGCAAATTCAATCGCGCCGAGTCCGGCTGCGAGAGCAAATCCCAGCGGAAGGGTCAAAAAGCGGCCCATTTGGAACCATGCCAGCAAATCGAAATACAAACCAACCCAAATTGCCTGTCGAACGATGATACCGGCGGTAACCGGTGTAGGGCTGGGAAAACGCCAGTGAAGAAAATAAATCACCGGCAGTGAAAGACCGCTGGCGGTGATGGTGGTCAGGAAAAAGAACAGCCAGCGCGGAGCCAAAGTGGGCAAGGTCAGGTTGAAAAGCAGGAATAGCCCGGCTAAACCCATCGCGGCCAAAATTAATGCCGAAGCCAGAAAAGGGATGAAAGGCGGAAGATTTTGTTTTTCCACGATGTTACCTCTGCAAAAAATTATATCCTATCCGTTCGAGAGCGAGGGAAGATTTTTTGAGCAGGTTGCACAGAGCGGACCAGATTTTGAAAATTGGACATGCAGATTGTAATTTTTACTAAATGTGGTAGAATTTGTGATAACTGATTGACCGGGACAATCCCGGCGCTCATCCAGAGAGGTGGAGGGACCGGCCCGACGAAGCCTCGGCAACCGCTGAAACTATCAGCAGGTGCCAACTCCGGCAGAATCCGCAAATTGCGATGATTCTGGAAGATGAGAGAGCGATCTACGGAATGATGTGCCTCTCGTCCAGAGAGGTTTTTTTATATCTTTGGAGGTAAACTCATGCAACGAAACTACACCAATCGCCGCTATCTGGATGCTCTTGAAAAGCGTGTGCTGGTCTTCGACGGGGCAATGGGCACCAGTTTGCAGAAAATGAACCTGACCGCCGAGCATTTTGGCGGTGAGAAAACCATGGGCTGTAATGATTATCTGGTCATTACCTATCCGCAGGCGGTTGAACAGGTGCACCGCTCTTTTCTGGAAGTAGGTGTGGATGTCATCGAAACGGATACCTTCCGCTCGAACCGGATAACCTTAGCCGAATACGGCCTTCAGAATCGGGTGCCGGAAATTAACCGGGCAGCGGCTGCGCTGGCGCGCCGGCTTGCAGATGAATACAGCACGCCGGATCACCCGCGTTTTGTGGCGGGTTCCATTGGTCCTTCCGGCAAATTGCCTTCGATGGATGATCCGGAGTTATCCGATGTAACCTTTGAAGACCTTGCCGAAGTTTTCCGCGAGCAGGCACGCGGATTGATCGAGGGCGGGGTGGATTTGCTTTTGATTGAAACCTCGCAGGATATCTTGGAGGTAAAAGCTGCCATCGAAGGGATTCACCGCGCCTTTGCGGATACCGGTATTTACCTGCCGATTCAAGCGCAGGTGACGCTGGATACTTCCGGGCGGATGCTGTTGGGAACCGATATTTCCGCAGTAGAAACGATATTGGAAGGCCTGGCTGTTGATGTGATCGGCATGAATTGCTCGACCGGGCCGGAACACATGCGCGAGCCGATTCGATTTTTAGGCGAAATCAGCCCGCTGCCGGTTTCCTGTATTCCGAATGCCGGTCTGCCGTTGAATGTGGACGGGCAGGCAGTCTATCCCCTCGAACCGCAGCCGTTTGCCGAAGCGCTGGCAGAATTTGTTGAGAAACACCGCGTTAACGTGGTTGGCGGCTGCTGCGGTACCACGCCGGAACATTTGCGTCTGCTGGTCGAAAAAGTTGGCCACAAACCGCGCCCGCCGCGTCCTCAAGTGCATATCCCGCGCCTTGCCTCGGCAATGCAGGCGCAGCCCATGCTGCAGGAACCGCGCCCCTTTTTGATTGGCGAACGTCTGAACACGCAGGGTTCGCGCAAGTTCAAGAAGTTGATTCTGGAAGAACGTTACGATGATCTTCTGGAAATTGCCTACGAACAGGTCGAATCCGGAGCGCACGGCCTGGATGTTTGTGTGGCATTGACTGAACGAGCTGACGAGGTGGAAACGATGCGCAAGGTGATCAAGAAACTTGCGCCGGCGGTGCGTGTACCGCTGGTGATTGATACCACCGAGCCGGATGTGCTGGAAGCCGCCTTGCAAACCGCGCCAGGACGCTGCCTGATCAATTCCACCCATCTGGAAGGCGGAAGGGAAAAGGCGGATCGTGTGTTTGCACTGGCCCGCAAGTACAATGCCGCTGTGATTGTATTGACCATTGATGAGCAGGGCATGGCAAAAACGGCCGGGCGCAAATTGGAAGTGGCGCGCCGTATTTATCAAATTGCCGTGGAAGAACATGGATTACGCCCTGCCGATCTGGTGTTTGATGCTTTGACCTTTACACTGGCTACCGGCGATCCGGAATTTGCCACCTCTGCCATTGAAACGATTGAGGGCATTCGCCGCATTAAAACCGAGCTGCCGGGTGTGCTGACCTCATTGGGTGTCAGCAATGTGTCGTTTGGTCTGGGAGCGCGTGCCCGGGCGATTCTCAACAGCGTCATGCTTTTTCACTGTGTGCAGGCCGGACTGGATATGGCCATTGTGAACCCTGCCCATATTACGCCGTACGCTGAAGTTGGGGATGAAGAGCGTGCGCTTGCTGAGGATTTGATTTTCAACCGCCGTACGGATGCGCTGCAGCGATTCATCGCTCATATCGAGCGAAGCGGGGCCGAAAGTGAGGGTAAAACATCCCAAACTCAGGCGGCATTACAGGCGATGACCGCCGAACAGCGGCTGCACTGGCGCATTCTGCACCGTCAGAAGGAGGGGGTGGAGGCGGATATTGATGAGATTATCCAACGCGGAATGCACGCAACCCGGCATGAAACCGCCGTTCACATTCTCAATAATGTGCTGCTGCCGGCGATGAAGGAGGTTGGGGATAAATTTGGCAGCGGCGAGTTGATTTTACCGTTTGTACTGCAATCGGCTGAGGTGATGAAAAAGTCGGTTGCCCACCTTGAAAATTACCTCGAAAAGAAAGCCGGTGTCAGCAAGGGGTTGATGGTACTGGCGACGGTATATGGAGATGTGCACGACATCGGTAAAAATCTGGTCAAGACAATTCTGGTGAATAACGGCTACGAGGTGATAGATCTGGGCAAGCAGGTGCCGGCTGAAACAATCATTTCCAAAGCGGTGGAGGTGAATGCCACGGCAATTGGTTTGAGTGCGTTACTGGTCAGCACCAGCAAGCAAATGCCGTTGATCGTAAACGAGCTGCACCGCCGTGGTTTGAACTTTCCAGTGCTGATTGGCGGAGCGGCGATTAACCGCCGCTTTGGACGCCGCATTTTGATGACCGAGAGCGGAGATCTTTATCCCGGCGGGGTATTCTATTGCAAAGATGCGTTTGAAGGGTTGGCAACCATGGACGCGCTGGTGCACCCGCAAGAACGCCAAAAGTTGCTGGAAACCATCCGCCGCGAATCGGAGATTGAACTGGGCCGCCAAACTGCAACGGAGGAAAGTCCGGTGAATGTTCGTCGCTCTTCCGTTTCGCCGGCCGTCAGCATACCCCGTCCGCCGTCGTGGGGGGTGCGGGTGGTGCGCAGTATGCCGCTGGAAGCGGTCTTTGAATGCCTGTTTAAGAATGAATTGTTCCGCCTTTCGTGGGGAGCAAAGAACACGCATGGCGAAGCGTGGGAAGAACTGCAGCGCACTTATGAAGAACGGCTTGAAAAGATGAAACGAGATGCCATCCGTACCGGCTGGTTGAAACCGAAGGGTGTTTATGGATATTTTCCGGCGCAGGCGGAAGGCAATGATTTGATTGTGTATGAACCGGGCAGCGTTCAACAGGGCAGCCCGGCTGAACTGGTACGTTTTTCCTTCCCGCGTCAGTCCAATGGGGAATTTTTATGCCTTGCCGATTACTTCAGCCCGCTGGAAAGCGGACAGATGGATGTGGTGGCTTTTCAGGTTGTGACAGTGGGCGAAGGAGCTACTCAACGCTTTGAGGAACTGCAATCCAAAGGGGATTACAGCGAAGCCTATTTCGTTCACGGGCTGGCGGTTCAAACGGCAGAAGCCGCTGCAGAGTACCTGCACCGCCATATCCGCCGCGAACTGGGCCTTCCGGCAGGACAGGGTAAGCGTTACTCGTGGGGCTATCCTGCCATTCCCGACCTGTCCGATCATCAAAAGGTTTTCTCGCTCTTACCGGCTGAATCCGAATTGGGGATGCGCCTGACGGAGGCTTATCAACTGGTGCCGGAGCAATCTACGGCTGCGATCATTGTCCATCACCCGCAGGCGAAGTACTTCAATGTGGGTGAGAGCCGGGTCGAACAACTCATGCGGGCTTAGAGGTGTAAGATGAAAGACTCAAAATTTCTGGATTTACTGCAAACCAATCAACGTCCTCTGCTTTCCGATGGGGCAATGGGAACATTGCTCAATCAGCGCGGCGTTTCATTTGAACGCTGCTTTGACGAACTCAATCTGACCGATCCGGCGCTGGTGGCAGCCATTCACCGCGAATATATTGATGCCGGATCTCAGATCATTCAGACCAACACCTTTGGGGCCAACCGCTTCAAGCTGGCGCATCACGGATTGGAACATCAGGTTGCCGAAATCAACGCCGCTGCAGTGGAACTGGCGCGGCGGGTGGTGATGGCGTCTTTCAAAGACGTATTGATTGCCGGGGATGTTGGACCGTTGGGGGTGCGCCTGGCTCCCTTTGGCCGAGTGCAGCCGGAACAGGCGCGGCAGGTATTTGCTGAACAGATTGCCGCATTGATCGAGGCAGGGGTTGACCTGTTGATCATCGAAACGATGACAGATTTATATGAAATACGCGAGGCAATTTCCGCGGCGCGGCAGATTAACCCGCATGTGCCGGTAGTAGCCTCGATGACTTTCACCCGCGATGACCGCACATTGCTCGGAGATGACCCGATCAAGGTAGCGCGCGGCATTCAAGAAGCCGGGGCGGATGTGATTGGAATCAACTGCTCGGGCGGGCCAAATCAAATCCTGCGCATCCTCAAACAAATGCACGCTGCTTTGCCGGAGGCACGCTTTTCGGTGATGCCGAATGCTGGCTGGCCCGAACAGGTTGGCGGGCGAATTATGTATCCGGCTTCGCCTGAGTATTTCGGGGAGTATGCACTGGCCTTCTGGCAGGCCGGCGCCAGTCTGGTTGGCGGCTGCTGCGGGACAACACCGGCGCATATTTCGGTCATGCGTCAGGCCATTGAAACCCGTCCACTGGAAAAGTTTAGCAACGGTTTTTCGTTAGCAGTGGTTGAAAGGGAAGAAGCCAGTCAGGAAAGTCAGGCCCCCACACAGATGGCACAAAAACTGATGGACGGCCGCTTTGTGGTGGCGGTTGAAATGGATCCTCCGCGCGGTTTGACCACCCAAAAATTGCTGGCTGGTTCCAGTCTGCTGGCTGAGGCCGGTGCGGACGTTATCAATGTGGCTGACAGTCCCATGGCAAGGATGCGCATGAGCCCGTGGGCGGTATGCCGTTTGATTCAGGAGAAAGTTGGAATTGAAACGGTGCTGCATTTTCCCACGCGGGGGCGTAATTTGCTGCGGGTTCAGGGAGATCTGCTGGCAGCTCATGCGCTGGGTGTTCGAAATGTGTTTGTGGTGATGGGAGACCCGACCGCTATTGGAGATTACCCGGACGCAATGGATAATTACGATCTGGTGCCTTCCGGCTTAATTAAATTAATCAAACAGGGCTTCAATGCCGGCGTGGATCATGCGGGAGTTGATATTGGGCAGCCAACTTCCTTTTTTGTGGGTTGTGCGCTCAACCTGACTCCTTCCAACCCGGAAAGCGAGCTAAAAAATTTGCGCCGCAAGTTGAACGCCGGAGCTGACTTTATTTTGACGCAGCCCATTTATGACCTGAAGCCGGCTGTGAGTTTTCTGGAACGTATCAAAAGTGAAATTGAACACTTCCATACCCCATTACTGGTGGGCGTTTTGCCGTTGGTTTCTGCGCGCCATGCCGCCTTTTTACAACATGAAGTGCCCGGTGTGAACATCCCACAGGAAATTCATGATCGTATTGCTGCTGCGGGAGAGCGGGCAGCCCAAACCGGCATTGATATTGCTTTTGAATTGATTGAGCAGATGGCCAACTTTGCGCAGGGGATTTACCTGATGCCGGCTTTTAACCGCTTCGATTATGCGGCGGAGATCATTGAAAAAGTACGCCGGCTGGAACTTCCGGCGGAACAGACGAAATTCTCCCAATCAGGTTGAAAACATTAATGCTGAAATGTGTTAAACTTGCAGGATAAGAACTTCCTGTGGGGAGAGAAGATTGAGTCGCGTACTGGTGCTTTCGGATATTCATGGTAACCTGGATGCCTTAGAGGCGGTCTTGCGGGATGCAGGTAAGGTGGATACTGTCTGGTGTTTGGGAGATGTGGTTGGCTACGGCCCACAGCCAAAGGAATGCCTTCACCGCATTGCGAATTTACCGGGCCTGATTTGCGTGCAGGGAAATCACGACGCCGCTGTGACCGGCAAGCTGGATCTGTATGCCTTTAACCGTGAGGCCATCCTTTCCATTCAGTGGACACGGGCGCAGTTATCTGCGGATGATGTGGAATGGCTGGCGAATTTACCGGAAAAGGTGGAATTTGATGACATAACCCTTACACATGGCAGTCCCCGAAATCCTATTTGGGAATATTTACTGGATTTGAACACCGTTCAGGTAAATTTTTCGCACTTTACGACCAGTTTTTGTCTGGTCGGTCATACCCACATTCCGGTGATGTACACTTACTTTAATCGCAATGGGAATGGCAAAGATGAGGGATATGTGGATTGGATGATTCCTCAGCCGAATCAAAAGATTCGCCTGATTCCTCGTTCCATTGCCAATCCCGGTTCGGTTGGCCAACCCCGTGACCGGGATGTGCGGGCTGCCTATGCAATCTACATGCCGGAGAGTCAGCAATGGGAATTGCGGCGGGTTGAATATGACATCCGTGCTGTGCAACAGAAAATACTGGCGGCCGGCTTGCCCTCAAGGCACGCCTCGCGGTTAGAAGAAGGCTGGTAAAGGGAACTATTCTGCCTTCCCCTTCGTCATAGGGCATAGAGAAGCCCTTTTCACTCAGGAGGAGTTCCATGTTCAAGAAAAGTCTGGTCGTCATGATGTTGTTAACCTTGCTGCTGACAGCGTGTGCCCCCGCACGCAGTCAAATACAATCTGTTCCTGAAAGTATGCCAACCGCAATGTCTGCCGGAGCTCCCCCGGCTGCGGATGTATATTCAGAAGGCGCAAGGACGATTGAGAAGGAGCAGGTTGTCAGTTCTGGACTGCCTAATCCTGTCGAACGGCTGGTCATCCGCAATGCCAATTTGAGTATAGTGGTGCGTGACCCAGGGGAAGCGATGGATGAAATCATCTCCATGGCGGAAGGGATGGGTGGATTCGTGGTCACTTCCAATCTTTACCAGCGGCGGTTGGCCAACGGTAATCTGGTTTTGGAAGGAAATGTCACTGTGCGGGTGCCTGCCCTCAAGCTGAATGAGGCAATGGAGAAGATCAAGGGTCTGGTAGATGACCCGCGGACCGACGTTCTATCCGAAAATATCAGTGGACAGGATGTAACTGCCGAATATACCGATCTTAAATCCCGTTTGCGCAATCTGGAAGATGCTGCCGAGCAATTGCGCAAGATCATGGAAACCGCAACGAAAACCGAGGATGTACTCAATGTGTTGAACGAACTGCGCAACGTTACGGAGCAGATTGAAGTGTTGAAGGGCCAGATTAAATATTATGAAGAATCAGCAGCCATGTCAGCCATTTCGGTCAACCTGCAGGCTCAGGAGACGGTTGCTCCGATTACTGTAGGTGGTTGGAAGCCGGAGGGTGTGGCGCGGGATGCCATTCAGGCCCTGATTGATGCGTATCAAACCATTGCCAGCGGGGTGATTTGGGCAGTATTGTTCTGCCTGCCGATTGCTTTGCCGATTGGGTTGGTGATTTTCTTCATCGTTCGTGGTTTGCTGCGCTGGAGAAAGCGCCGAAAAGCGACTATTCCAGCAGCAACCGCTGAAAAAAGCGATTAATTACCTCGATACAATCCTAATCTTGCAAGGGATGCCTTCGGACTGAACAAAAAACCGAAAGCGTCCCTTGCCCATTTCCTGCCAGCGAAGTACATCCCCGCTCACCGACTGAGGCGTTTGGTTTAGCAGTAGTTCAAACCAGCCTTCAAAAGACCGCCCTAAGTCAAGTTCTAGATCCAGGCCATCTTCCAGAAATTGCCACCGTTTGACTTCTAACCCCTGACTGATGTGAAGGCTGCTGCCTGCGTAAGTGATCCCTTCAGACTGGGGGTAGGCGGCCAGTAAGGCAACCCCATGGGGTGGAATGGGCGGAAAGTTTACGGTTTCTCCCGTTCGACAGGTAAAGGAGTTGTCGTCCCAAAAAGAATGAAGATGATAACCTTTTCCCGTCAGATGGAAAGTTTGCGGTTCAAAATTCCATGGCTGGGGGGTATCTTCCCAATTAAAGTGTGCCAGCAGATGCCAGCTGCCAAAAGCGCCTTCCAAATCCAGACGCAGCAGGGTGGGCATTTCGCTGGATAACAAATCCAGAACCTGGGCGGTTTGGCCGATTACCGGCAGCAACACCTGTGCCAGACGGATGCGTTCTTGCGGCAGGGCGGGCAGATCATCGGACAGCAGTAACGAACCGCCGGTCAGGGCAATAGCCGTTGCCAGAGTTTGCACTTCGGAGAGGGAAAGGCGGGTGTCGGGGCGTACCAGCAGACAATCCGGATCGTTAATCCACCAACGGCGGTGCAGCGGGGCGCGGGTGAGGATGTTGTTGATCGAATTGCGGGCAGAGGGCATGTGCGGTTCATGTTTGAAGGGAAAACGGATATTGTTGAAGGCGGGCAGCCAGTCACCGCTGACATCCGCACCGATGCGCATGGCATCCACCAGTCCTAAAACGCTGCCCAGCGGTGCGCCGCAGCCCAGCAGAAAGGTCTGTTCGCCAGCTGCCTGACGCAGGGCTTGCATGCCGCGCCGCAATACCTGTGCGCGGGTGAGCGTGGGATTGTGGTAAACGCCCGGCAGAGCGGCAGCATAGATAAAATCCAGTTTCAGGTAAGGAAATTTCCATTCGTGAGCAGCAGTATCTACGACCTGACAGGCGTATTCCAATGCCGCCGGGACGGTCAAATCCAACCCATGAGCAAAGGCGTTCCACACGAAGCCGGCGTTGACAGGCCGCCCGCGTCGGTCGCGCAGCAACCAATCGGGATGCTCCTGCTCAAGTTGAGATTGAGGATGGACGATGAATGGGGCGAGCCAAAGACCGGGAGAGAAACCTGCCTGTGAAATTTGTTCGGCCAGTGGGGCTACCCCCTCTGGAAAGGTGGGTTTGAAGGTGAACCAGTCTCCAACCTGCGATTCAAACCCATCGTCAATTTGAATCAATTCCAATGGCAGGCTCGGTTTTAACTGGAGGAGTGTATTCAGATTTTCCTCAACGTTTTGAGCGGTAACATGGGTGTAAAAGTGATACCAGGAACACCAGCCGGAGGGAGATTCTTTGGGAATGTGGACATCATGTTCCTGGGCGACAGCATGAAGGTAGGGCTGAAAAATGCCGGCATCGTCCGCACTACCGATCAACAAAACCGCCCAATCGGTGTGCATCGTTGAGCCGCTTTCCAGCAGAGTGTGATCGCCGTTTGCCCACAGGCGTAACGCTGGTTGATCGTAAAGAACGGCTTCAAGGCTGCCGAAATGCTCACGTTGGGAGAGAAAACCGGCAAGGATGGCTGTGTGCTGGGCTGCATCCGTTAGAATGCCAAAAAAGTCAGAGGTAAAATAACCGTTTTGCTTGAGATCGGGTGTCCCGGCGTTAATGACCATCGGTTTTTGAAACGCGCCCAGCCGCGAGCGACGCAGGGATGCTGTGGCGGGATAAGCGGCGGTATAAGACCACGACTGCCAGCCATTGCTGTAGAACCAGAAATCCCTGGCAGTGAATGGTCTGCCAAAATCCAGCCGGCTGTCGGACTGCATTCCGCCGACTCGCATCAATTCGATGCGTTCAATCCAAACGGGTTCTTCCCCCAAATTGGAGAGAAACAATCTCCACAATAAAAATGGCAGGTGATCGGCAAAAGCAAACTCGATGCGGGTTTTCAACCCGCCAATTGGAAGTGTACTGTCTATTGTAAATGACCGCAATCTGCCCAGGGGGGTGTGAATTTCACCTTCGGTTGCTGTGTGGGTTTGCCAGATGCTGAGGAGATCCTGCCGGCGGTTGTTTGCGGTAAAAGTGATGTTCAACCGAATTTGTTCCAGCCGGATAGGATACTGGCGGGATGTCACCGAAAACCAACCCTGATCAGGGTTGATGCTCAAATCATATTGGGCGTGATGAAAGGTCGGCATTTATTCCTTGCCGTTTGATTAATGATAAGGGATCGCTATAACCGTGGCAGGAGGATGCCTTGCTGCCGCTGGTACTTGCCTTTTTTATCGGCGTAGGAAATTTCGCAAGGTTCATCTCCCTCGAAAAACAACACCTGCGCAATTCCTTCGTTTGAGTAAATTTTAGCGGGCAGCGGGGTGGTGTTGGAGATTTCCAGCGTCACATAACCTTCCCATTCCGGTTCAAAAGGGGTTACATTGACAATAATTCCACAGCGAGCGTAGGTGCTTTTGCCAACACAAATGGTCAACACATTGCGCGGGATACGGAAGTACTCCACCGTGCGCGCCAGCGCAAAAGAGTTGGGAGGGATTACACATACATCCCCCTTGAAATCCACCATGGATTTGGTATCAAAGGATTTCGGGTCAACCACGGCCGAGAACACATTGGTAAAAATTTTGTATTCATCGGCAACACGAATATCGTATCCATAAGAGGATAGACCGTAGGAGATGACGCCGTCGCGCTTTTGATGATCTACGAACGGTTCGATCATGCCGTGTTCCAGTGCCATCTTGCGAATCCAGTAATCGGCTTTCAATCCCATGTTTATGACTCCCGGTTTGGTTTGAATTTATTTCAACCCGCCACGTTCCCCCAAAACCTGTTGGACGGAGGAGTTGATCTGGTCGGATTGGGATTCGATTTCTTTCAATTGATCTATTAGCGCTTGTGTTTCACTAACCCCGCTGAGATTAATCAGGTTGATGCGTACATTATAGGCGGCACAGGTCAGGGCCGCCCGCGCCAATGTAGCCGCAGAGGCGGCATCGCTGATAGCGTTGAGATTACCGGTTTCGGTCAATTCGGCGGCCAGTTTTTGAACCATCAGACAGTTGCGGGCGGTGATTAGAGGTACCCGCGAGGCATTCAACGTGGCCTGTTCAATGGCTTGCTGGCGCTGCTGTTCCTGCTCAGGAGTGTCTTTGGGCAGTTTGAATGCCTGCATCACCGATTCAAATGCCTGTGAGTCCTCTTCCACATTGCGCAGCAACACCTTACGCAGTGTTTCAGCCTCTTCCAGGATTGCCCACATGCGTTCTTTGACGGCTTCGTATTTCTTTTTACCCAAAGTCAAACGGGCAACCATCGCAACCAGTGCCGCAGCAACAGCTCCGGTGTGTGCCGCAGCAGATCCGCCGCCGGGTGTGGGAGTGGCAGCAGCCAGCGCGTCCAAAAAGGAAGTTTCCGGCGGGGCAGAAGCGGGCGGCTGTCCACGCATCAACTCCATCAGCCGCTGTTCCAGTATCTGTTCGGGAGAAAATTGATCGAGCTGCAGGTACCACACGGCGGCATCGTTGAGGGCTTCCTGGGGGATCAACCCTACCAGTTCAGAATGATGCACGGTTACACCGTAGCGCTCGGCTTCACGACGGATCATCTCCATCACACGCGCGATTGGCGTAGCGCGATAGTTGGTGAGGTTCATCGAAACCTGAGCGCGACCTTCGACCAGTACACCCATGGCTTTGACGTAACGCAATCCCCCTGAAGAATAGCGAATGGCTTTGGCAATTTTTTGGGCGATCGCCGTATCATTGGTATTCAGATAGACATTGAAGGCGATTAACGGCTGACGCGCACCAATCACGGTTGCACCGGCAGTACCCAGTACGCTGGGGCCAAAGTCGGGCTGGCGTTCCGGATTGATGCCAATTTCCAGCTTTAGTCCTTCGTACTGCCCACGGCGGATATTTTCCAGATTTTGGCGTTCGGGCCGTGTAGCCGCCTCTTCATATAGGTATACCGGAATGCCCAATTCCTCTCCAACCCGCTTGCCCAAACGGCGCGCCATTTCCACACATTCCTGCATGGTGATTTCGCTGATGGGTACAAACGGAACAACATCGGTTGCGCCGATTCGCGGATGAGCACCTTCGTGTTCGTTCATGTTGATTCGCTGAGCGGCGCGGGCAATTGCCTGAAAGGCGGCTTCCTCCACTGCGGCAGGCGGGCCGAGGAAGGTAATCACGGTTCGGTTGTGATCCAGGTCAGAATGGCGGTCCAGAATGTGGATTTCGGGGATGGATTGAATCGTCTGGATGATCTCCTCGACAACCTCCGGGCGTCGGGCTTCGGAAAAGTTGGGGATACATTCGACCAGCGGGGTGGGCATATTGACCTCGTAGGGTTGGGATAGGTCAATTATAATCGTTTGTGGCGGGTTCAACGCCGGAAAGGAGTAAAAATGTGTGGTCGGTTTTCGCTTGCACTTGACCCCGAGGAGTTGCGTGAAGTATTCGGTTTGGTTGAAACCCCCACCCTGTGGATTCCACGTTATAACATTGCACCCACCCAGCCTGTGGCAGTTATCACCGATGCTGCCCGGCCAAAACTGGATTATATGCGCTGGGGACTGGTACCCTCGTGGGCAAAGGACATCTCCATCGGGCAGAAGTTGATTAATGCCCGTGCGGAAACGATTCGGGAAAAACCCTCGTTTCGTTCCGCTTTCAGCCGGCGGCGGTGCTTAATCCCGGCGGATGGTTTTTTTGAATGGAAGAAACCAGAAGGTGGGAAAAAACTACCCGCCGAACCTTATTATTTTCGTCTGCGCGACGGCAAACCCTTTGCTTTTGCAGGTTTATGGGAGATCTGGCACTCACCAGAGGGTGATGAGTTGAAGACCTGTACCATCTTAACCACCGATGCGAACGAACTGGTCGGGACGGTGCATCAACGGATGCCCATTCTGTTTGAGGTGGATGAGGCATGGACGTGGCTGCAACCGCTGGCAGCTGATACGCTGCTGGCGTTATTGAAACCGTTTCCTGCTGAAAAAATGGAAGCCTATCCGGTCAGCCGGCTGGTCAATGATCCAAAGCAAGATGATCCGCAGTGCGTCCAGCCAATTGGCTGATTTGTGCCACAAAAACAGCAAATTAAATCCATTTTTCCTTGACCGGGTAGGGGGGTAGTGGTAAAATCAGCCCGTTCATGCCCCCATCGTCTAGGGGACCAGGACGCAGCCCTTTCAAGGCTAAAACGGGGGTTCGAATCCCCCTGGGGGCACAGGACAGACCTGCCGCAAGGCGGGTCTTATTTTATAGGGGCTGGGCAGCCCTTTCATGCCATCGAGGCAGGATCAGGCTAAAACGGGGGTTCGACGGCAGCCTTCGCAGAGGGTTAGCCCTCGTAGAGGGATGCCCCTGGGGGCAAAGGACAGACCTGCCGCAAGGCGGATTGTTGTTTTCTTGTGAAAATTGTTTGACCGCATAAGGTCATTTTCGTCATTTCAAGCACTTCGTGATAAACTTAAAGGCTATGCAACGCTGGATAATTGGACTGATCCTATTGTTTCTATTCCTGCCTGGCATAGCTTTGGCTCAGGCAGATGAAATAACGATTATATCCCCCTCAGACCGGCAGGTCTTGCAAGGGGTGATTGAAGTTCAGGCACGCGTTTCAACGGATGATGTGCTCTCGTATGAGTTGTTGTTCGGATACAGCGGCGAAACGAATGAACGAAATCTATTTCTGCTTGCACAGGGAAACGCTTTTCCAAAGGAAGAGCCCCTCTATCGTTGGGACACCACACTCATCCCGGACGGGGATTATCGCCTTGTTTTACGCGTGTATTTTTCAAATGGTGAGAAACGGGAAGCTGTTATTGACGGAGTAAAGGTGCGAAATTATTCGCCGGTGGAATCACCCACAGCAAGCGACCTCATCCTTTCAACTGAGCCGGTTTTGGAAACACCTGCCAATACCCCCCTGCCAGTTTCATTTACGCCAACTCCGCCAAGACCAAACCCGGGCAGTATTCAACCGACTCAATGGACGGGAAGTGTCGTGCGCGGGATAGCAGTCAGTCTCCTGCTGTTTATAGGGTTTGGAATGGTTCTATCGCTTCGCAAGCGCAAAAAACGACGCTGAAGAAAATTCCAGGAGGGAAAATTGGATCCACTAGGTTCGCGGATTCGACGCGTATTTTCACGAAAGAGCACCCCTGAAACGGAGGTGACTGCTCCACCTTTCCTGCTGGTCGGTTTGGGGAACCCTGGCAGGGAATATCGCGAAACCCGTCACAATGTAGGGTTCATGGTGATTGACCGCTTTGCCCGGGAGGCTGGAATCAGCCTGAGCCGGGTGCAGCAAAAAGCGATTGTGGGACTGGGAAATGTGGGGGATCAAAAAGTGCTGCTGGCAAAGCCCCAAACTTTCATGAATCTCTCGGGCGAGTCGGTGGCTGCGCTGGTACGTTTTTATAAAATCCCGCTTGACCAGTTAATCGTCGTGCATGATGATCTGGATTTACCTTTCGGCACCCTGAGAATTCGCCCGGACGGCGGATCGGCAGGACAGAAGGGGATGCAGTCCATTATCTCCCGGCTGGGTACCCAGCAGTTTCCACGAATGCGTTTTGGGATTGGACGCCCGCCAGGCAGCAAACAAGGTGCAAGTTATGTACTGCATGGGTTTTCGCCGGAGGAAAAGAAAGAACTGGATTATTTACTCTCCCGCGCAGCGGATGCGTTGAAAACTTTTGTGGCCGAAGGGCTGGAAGCAGCCATGAATCGGTTTAACGGTAATCAATTGGAAAAATGAACGTTTTGGAAGCCATTCGATCCCTCAAAGCCTATCAATATCTGTTGGAAGGGCTGCGCAATGGACAAACTTTACCGGGTTTGGGGCTGATGCGTGCAGCACGCCTGCCTTTGCTGGCAGCCATTCGGCAAGATTTAAATGTGCCCATTCTTTGGATAACAGACCGCACCGACCGGGCGCTTTCCATGCTGGATGAGCTTTCCTTCTGGATGGACAGAAACGCCATCCAGATTTATCCGGAGCCCAATCCCCTTTTCTACGAGCAGGCGGCATGGGGGACAGTCACCCGTCGAGACCGGTTAAACAGTCTGACCTCACTGGCGGTGTATCATTTCCTCGGTTCACCGCGCCCGTCGCAACCACCGCTGGTGATTGCACCGCTGCGGGCAGTGATGACGCGCACCTTGCCACGCCGTGATTTTCTTAAAGCCAGCAAGGTAATTAAACTCAATCAGCAAATTTCACCGGAAATGTTGCAAAGGCAATGGATGGATATTGGCTATCAGCCGGTGGATACGGTGGTAGAGACAGGGCAGTTCGCACAGCGCGGCGGTATTCTGGATATCTGGGTGCCAGCAGAAGAATTGCCGGTGCGCATGGAATTCTTTGGAAATGAGCTGGATACCTTGCGCCGATTTGATCCGGCTACCCAGCGAACCGTTGAAAAAATTGATCGGTTATTCATCACACCAGCCCGCGAGGTTCTGGCAGGTTATGCCGGCAATCTCGAACTTGCGGATGGGCAAACAGTGGACGAGTTTTACCTTCCGCTGGTTCATTCTTCTCCAGCCAGTATTCTGGATTATTTACCGACCCAATCACTGGTCATTGTGGACGATTTACTTTTTTTGCAATCGGTGGCCAATGAGATCGAAGAACAGGCAGTAAAATTGCGCCGCGAGAGTATTCAAGAGGGCGTGTTGCCGGAAAATTTCCCGATTCCCTATCTTACTTGGGGGGAGATTCTGGATGAATTGAACTCGCTGCGCTGGCTGGATATGGGGCAAAGCAATGGGGAAGAACCAACTACGCTGGCGGAGTGTTTTCAACCCGGCCCACGCTACGGCGGCCGATTAAAGCCTTTTTTTGAATATCTGCAAGAACTTTGTCGTCAAAATCAACCGGCGGTGATTGTTTCACGGCAGGTTTCCCGTCTCAAAGCCCTGTGGCGTGAGCAGGGGTGTGAACCCGACCAACCCCAATTCCTGGAGGGTTCCCTGAGCGAAGGGTGGCAGCTGATCCTTTCACCGGAAAAGCGTTTTTACCTGTTGACCGACAGTGAAATTTTTGGCTGGGAGCGCCCACAACCCCGCACACGTGCCAGACCGGTTGCTGAGGCGCCGGAAGCCTCGTATGCTGATTTCAAACCCGGTTCCTGGGTTGTGCATGTGGACTATGGCATTGGCAGGTTTATTGGGCTGGTGCAGCGGGTTCTTGACGGGGTGGAACGTGAGTTTCTGTGTGTGGAATATGCAGACGGCGACCAATTGTTTGTGCCGGTGCATCAAGCTGACCGGCTCAACCGGTATATTGGCCCAAGCGGTGAAGCGCCCAGTCCCACCCGGTTGGGAAGCAGCGAGTGGCAGAATACCCGTCAGCGCGTGCGCGAGGCAGTACTGGAGGTGGCTCAGGATTTGCTTGACCTTTATTCGCGCCGGCAGGTGGCGCAGGGTTTTGCTTTCAGTCCCGATACGCCATGGCAACAGGATTTGGAAGCCTCGTTCCCATATGTGGAAACCGAAGATCAACTGAAAGCCATCACCGAAGTCAAGCGCGATATGGAACGTCCACGCCCAATGGATCGCTTATTGTGCGGAGATGTTGGTTACGGGAAAACTGAGGTGGCGTTACGGGCGGCCTTCAAAGCGGTGATGGATGGTAAACAGGTCGCCATGCTTGTGCCGACTACGGTTCTGGCTCAGCAGCATTATGAGACCTTTCGCCAGCGTCTGGCGGCCTTTCCGGTAGAAGTGGAGATGCTTTCCCGGTTTCGTTCTCCTCGTGAACAGGATGAGATCATCTTGCGCACGGCGATGGGCGAGGTGGATATTTTAATTGGTACCCACCGGCTGCTCCAACCGGATGTTACCTTCAAAGACCTTGGCCTGCTGATTATTGATGAGGAACAGCGTTTTGGGGTGACTCACAAGGAGCACTTTAAAAAGATGCGCACCGAAGTGGATGTGCTGACCCTCACAGCGACGCCGATCCCGCGAACCCTGTATATGGCGCTGACCGGCGTGCGCGATATTTCGGTCATCAATACCCCGCCGGCTGAACGACTGCCAATCATCACTCACATTGGGCCGTATTCACCGCGGCTGGTACGTCAGGCAATTTTGCGGGAGCTGGAACGCGGCGGCCAGGTGTTTTTTGTCCACAACCGTGTGCAGACCATCCGGGCAATGGAACGCCATTTGCAGAAACTGGTGCCGGAAGCCCGTATTGGAATCGCGCATGGGCAGATGAATGAAGGCGAGCTGGCGCAGGTCATGCATGATTTTACCCGCGGCAAAATTGATGTGCTGCTGTGTACCTCGATCATCGAATCGGGGCTGGACATCCCCAACGCCAATACCCTGATTGTGGATCGCGGTGATGCCTTTGGATTGGCGCAGTTGTATCAGCTGCGCGGGCGGGTTGGACGTGGAGCTCAACGGGCATATGCGTACTTCTTCCGCCACCGACGTAAACCGCCTACCCCGGAAGGTCAGGAACGATTGGAAGTGATTGCCGAAAATACACAGCTTGGGGCAGGTTATTCAATAGCCATGCGGGATCTGGAGATGCGCGGGGCGGGTGAGCTGCTGGGTACCCGCCAGCATGGTTATATTGCCAGTGTAGGTTTTCATCTGTACACGCGGTTGCTGGCACAGGCAGTACGTCAATTGAAGCAGGTGAGCGGTTTGGAAAAGACCGAACTGCCGGTGGACGACATGCGCGAATTGAGTATGGCTGTGGCGGTGGAATTACCCCTGGCAAGCGGTATCCCGTCGGCGTACGTGCCCGATCAGCAGGTGCGCTTGAACCTTTACCGCCGTATTGCGGATGTCAACGACTTGGCGGAACTGGATGCGCTGGCAGTTGAATTTGAAGATCGCTTTGGCACGTTGCCGGAAATGGTGCGGAATTTGTTTTATCAGATGAAAGTCAAACTCATGGCGCAAGAAGCCGGTTTGGTCTCGGTGGCGGCGGAAAATGATCAAATTGTCTTTCGCTTTCCGCCTTTACCGGAAAATGTGGAAGCCCGCAATCTTCCGCCGATTGGCTCATCGGTGCGCGCTGGTAAAAATGCTTATCGGATGCCTTTTTCCAGAGATGACCCGCACTGGCAGGCGGCTGTGCTGGATACGATTGCAGCCATTCAAGTTGTGATTCGTGAGGTAAAAGGTGAATCGAACGGCGTAAAAGAAGGAATTTAGAAATTGTGTTCTTTTATTGGAAGTGTGTTACAATCGCTTGAGCCGTTTTGTTTGAGGGAATAGAGAGGATTGTGCCATGGAATTCAAGCTGCAGGCACCCTACATACCTACCGGTGATCAGCCGGAAGCCATCCGGCTGCTGGTAGAAGGAGTGCGCAAAGGATGTCGGCATCAGGTATTGCTGGGGGCAACCGGCACCGGCAAGACCTTTTCAATGGCGAATGTGATTCAAGAATTACAAATGCCAGCGCTGGTGATGGCGCACAACAAGACGCTTGCGGCTCAGCTGTATGCTGAGTTTAAGGAGTTCTTCCCCGAAAATGCAGTGGAGTACTTCGTCAGTTATTACGATTATTACCAGCCAGAGGCGTATGTTCCTCAGCACGATTTGTATATTGAAAAAGAAACCGAAATCAACGAAGAAATTGAGCGTTTGCGCCTGGCAGCAACCACTGCTTTGATGACCCGCCGGGATGTGATCATTGTGGCATCGGTATCCTGTATTTATGGGTTGGGCAGTCCGGAAGAATTTGGGAAGGGTCAAATTCAACTGGAAGTGGGCAAAATTTACCGGCGGAATGCGCTGCTGCGTCAACTGGTGGAGATTCAATATCAACGAAATGATCTGGAATTGCGCGGCGGCACTTTCCGGGTAAGGGGGGATACGCTGGAAGTGTTTCCGGCCTATGAAGACCGCAAGGTGATCCGCGTGGCTTTCTTTGGAGATGAGGTAGAGCGGATTCAAGTGGTCAATTCCCTGACCGGCGAATTGCTTTCGCAGCCGGATTCGATTGTCATCTTCCCTGC
This sequence comes from Bellilinea sp., assembly GCF_053501535.1. Taxonomy (NCBI): domain Bacteria; kingdom Bacillati; phylum Chloroflexota; class Anaerolineae; order Anaerolineales; family Anaerolineaceae; genus Bellilinea; species Bellilinea sp. Next base: position 22,252 of record NZ_JBRCOK010000090.1, read on the forward strand.
CAAACATTACATCACCGGTGAAGACCGGCTGAAGGTCGCCATTCACAATATTGAAGCCGAATTGGAAGAACGGCTGGCTTACTTCCGGCGTAATAATAAGTTTTTGGAGGCGCAGCGCTTGGAACAGCGCACGCGCTATGACCTTGAAATGCTGCGCGAGGCAGGTTATTGCTCGGGCATTGAAAATTACTCCCGCCATCTGGACCAACGTCCGCCGGGATCTCCACCCTGGACGTTGATTGATTATTTGCCGAGCGAGTACCTGTTGATCATTGATGAATCGCACATGACCATACCGCAGATTCGCGGGATGTATAACGGAGACCGTTCGCGGAAGGAAACCCTGGTGGAGTTTGGTTTTCGTCTTCCCTCAGCGCTGGATAACCGTCCGCTCAAATTTGATGAGTTTGAAGAACATATGGGGTACACCATTTATACCTCGGCAACACCCGGTCCGTATGAAATGACACGCGCCGAGCAGGTGGTCGAGCAGATTATCCGCCCAACCGGATTGGTTGACCCGGAAGTGGAAGTGCGCCCGACGCGCGGTCAGGTGGATGACCTGCTTAAAGAAATCCGCCAGCGGGTTGAAAATGGTGAACGGGTGCTGGTGACCACATTAACCAAACGTATGGCAGAGGATCTTTCGGATTATCTGATGGAAATGGGCATCAAGGTCCATTACTTGCATTCTGAGGTCGAAACGTTGGAACGAGTTGGTATTTTGCGGGACCTGCGGCGCGGTGTTTTTGATGTGGTGGTCGGAATTAACTTGCTGCGTGAAGGGTTGGACCTGCCGGAAGTTTCGCTTGTCGCGATCCTTGATGCGGACAAAGAAGGGTTTTTGCGCTCTTCTACGGCATTAATTCAGACGATTGGGCGGGCAGCCCGGCATGTCAATGGAAGAGTAATCATGTACGCTGACAGGATTACGGACTCGATGAAAACCGCCATTGATGAAACCAATCGCCGCCGGGCCAAGCAGATGGCTTACAACCAACAGCATGGCATTGAACCGGTTGGTATTGTCAAAGCCATACACGATCTGACCGAGCGGATTTCAACAACGGCGGGTGTGGCAGAGGGTCGCGCGGATTACAAGGCGGGCGAAAAAGGCGGCTTTTTACCGATGCCCGCCAATGAATTGAAGCGGTTAATCAACGAGATGGAAAAGCAAATGAAACAGGCTGCCAGGGATCTGGAGTTTGAAAAGGCCGCTGCACTGCGCGATCAAATTTATGAACTGCGTGCGCTGCTGGCGGAAGAAAGCAACCTGCCTCCATGGAAAAAAGCCCGCCTGCTGGCCGGTGAAGATTAGAGTTGATTTAATTTTTGCTCCGGCGCAACCTACGCAAAACGCGGGTCAGGTATACTGCGGTTGGATTGAATCTTGAATGGTTAAGGAGACTGGATGGCAATCCAATCAACCTCAAGCCTGAAGCGCATTTTTTTTCAAAGACATATTGCCGTACCGATAGAACATGGTTCGTGGGTTTTTTTGCTCGGACCGATTTTGGTCGGGCTGGTCGTCTCAGAGGGGCTTACAAGCAATCAAGGATGGGTCATTCTTGCAGCACTGGCGGGTTTTTTCTTCCGCCAGCCACTCACCATATTGGTCAAGGTAATGAGCGGCAGACGGCCGTCCAAAGAGCGATTGCCGGCTTTATTCTGGATGGGAGTGTACGGATTAATCGGTCTGATTGCCATACTCGGTATGCTCAGCCGGGGGCTGGGTTTTCTGGTGGTGCTGGCCTTGCCGGCTTTGCCGGTATTGTTCTGGCATTTATGGCTGGTCAGCCGCCGAGAAGAACGTCGTAAACCAATTGTAGAGATTGCCGGCAGCGGCGTGCTGGGACTGGCAGCCCCGGCGGTATATTGGGCTGGAATCGGGCATCTGAATTTGAATGGCTGGCTGCTTTGGCTTTTGTTGTGGCTGCAAGCCATCGGTTCAATTTTGTATGCCTACTTGCGCCTCTCCCAGCGTGAATGGCAGAGCGTTCCTCCCCTCCAGACACGGCTATCTGCTGCCCGGCTGCCTTTGGCGGTTTGCGGTGGAAGCATTGCCGGGGTGGGGTTGCTTGCGCTGTCGGGTTGGTTTTCACCTCTGGTGACGGCTGCTTACCTGATCCAGTTTGCCGAATCTGTTTGGGGGGCATTGAAACCGGCAATTGGCGTTAAACCGGTGCTAATTGGAATGCGCCAGTTGATGATCAGCAGCTTGTTCATGATCAGCTTTGCCCTTTTATGGAGGGCGGCAGGGTAAGCGACCGTATTACGATGCCTGAGAGTACTCGGGCAGATCACCGTATAGCAATGTCCGATTACGCCCTGACTTTTTAACGTGGTAAAGGGCATGGTCTGCATGGCGCAGCAGGGTGGTCAGGTCATAGCCGGAAGTGGTGTTGGTGGAAACCCCCATGCTTACGGTGATGAAAACGACCTCATTGCCAATTTGAATCGGTTCGAGTGTGATTGACTGGCGCAGTCTTTCGAGGATGCCCTTGAGGCTTGATTCGGAGATTCCAGACAACAGGAGCACAAATTCGTCACCACCGTAGCGTCCCAAGACGTCTGCACCCCGCAGACGGTTCGCCATGCGTCGCGCAATAGTGCTTAAAATGAGATCGCCCGTTGAATGACCGTACGAATCATTGAAATCCTTGAAATTATCCAGATCGAAGACAATCAGGGCTACCGGCAGTCCACTGCGCCGGTTTTGTTCGATCACTTCACTGCATTTTTGAAACAGGCCGCGCCGGTTGTAAACATTGGTCAAGGGGTCGGTGACCGATAAACTTTGCACTTCCTCGTACAACCGTGCGTTTTGAACGGCAACGGCTGCCTGATCGGCAAAAGCTTGCAGGCGGAAGACAACCTCCTCGTTGAAAAATCCGGGTATGGAGCTGTCCAGATTCAAGAATCCGATCACCTGACCCCGGCTGAGTAAGGGCATTCCGGCATAGGATTTAATCCATCCCATGGTTGAATTACCGCGCCAGAGGGAAGATTTGCCGGTATCGGGGATGACCAGCGGTAGTCCGCTTTCAAACATCTTTTGCAGCGTCGGAAATTCACCGATTGGAAAACGCAAGCCTTCCAGAAATTGATTGGCCGGGTCGGTCAAATAACCTTGATGAAAAAGCACTTCAACCCATTCCCCATCCAACAGCATGATGTTGGCCGATTCATGAGCGACCACCTTGCCGACGTTCATTAAAATTCGTTCCAACACCTCGCGAAAATTGAGGGTGCTGTTCAGCGCGCTGGCAGTATCACGCAATGCGTCCGAAAGGGCGCGTAACTGACGTTCGGTTTCCTCTGCCCATTTGCGTTCGGTTATATCGAAGGCAATGACCAGAAAACCCAAAATTTGTTCATTCTCACGAATCGGTGTAACGGTACAGTAGGCGGTGAATGGTGCGCCATTTTTGCGTTTGAGTGTGAGTTCACCGTTCCATACATCTCCCCGCTGTACCACACTGCGGATTTGATCAATCTCTGAAATCGCTTCCGCAGGGATTAACGTTTCTAAAATGGGTTTTCCCAGGATGGATTGGATTGGATGTCCAAACAGTTGTTCGCAGAATTGATTGGCAAAAAGGATATTCCCATTCTGGTCAATGGCAAGGGTTGCCTGACCAATAATATCCAGCAGATCCGCCTGAAAGCGGATTTGTTTTTCTCGTTCTTTTTGAGCGGTGATGTCGCGGAAACTGGCAATGGCGCCGGAAAAGCCTTGCTTTTCGTCGGTGAGGGGGAAGGCAGTAACCGATAACCAGCGTATACTGCCGTCCGAAAGGATTAGTCCCTGTTCAAAGTCTCTAACCATTTCCTTTCGATTGAGGGCAATAAGTAATGGAATCTGATCGGACGATAATGGGGCTAAAATGGTATCTACCTGACTCCATTGGCAGTCATTACAGGTTTGATAAAGCAATTGGTCTTGATGGTCATGGAACATTTCCTGTGCGGCACGGTTGGAAAAGACGACCTCGCCTTGATGGTTGACCATCACAATCCCTTCCGACAAAGTTTGTAATATCGTATCCATTCTTTCTTGTGCCTTTTGTAATGCCTGCTGCGCTTTGATTTGGGCTGTAATGACTTGAAAATAAACCGATATGCCCTTCGATTGAGGGTAGACTCTGACCTGATACCAGTTTTCATAAGGCGGTTGATCAAAGTAAGTTTCAAAGCTCAGAAATTGTTTTTGTTTGAGAGCATAGCGGTACTTTTCCTCAAAGATCGAGCCTTTGGCTTCCGGGAAGACCTCAAATAAGGGCTTGCCCAGTACCTCTTCGCGTTTTCGATGAAGCATCTGTTCGGCGGCTTTGTTGAAATAAGTTACAATCAGGCGGTCGTCCAGGGCAAAAAACGCGTCACTGATGCTTTCAAGGATTTCTTGCGGATTATATTGGAATTCTGCCGGCAGGGACATCCTGCATCCCTCCAAATTCGATTAAAACAGTCATTATATGGATAGTTTATGTGAAATGTAAATGAATTGCAAGGATTTGATGAGTAATTTTCGGTTAAGATTAAGGATGGATGCGTAAAATTTCGATGAAATATCTTTACAAAATGTTTAACCCGCTTTGCCTGTTACTGGTTGCGGTACTGGCTGTAGCCGGATTCTGGTCAACACGGGCGGTGCTTGCGGATGATGATGTTACTCCTCTGGGTGAGGCAGTATCTCTTGAAGAGGGGGAGGCGGAAATCCAGTTCACCGGCTGCGATGTGCGTTATTTTGAAACGGTTAACGACCGTTTTGAACATCATGTGGTCGAACTGGTCAACGAGGAGCGTAACAAACAGAATTTGCCGCCACTGAAACGCAACCGCGATTTGGACTACGCGGCGCGCTACCATGCCCGCGATATGGCGGAGGATGGTTATTTTAATCACGATTCCTATGATGGCGGCGTGATCGTGTGTGGATGGAGTACACGGGTTGGAAAATTCTATACCGGTTGGAACAGTTTAGCCGAAAATATTGCCGCCGGTTATGCCACACCGGACGATGTGGTGTGAGGCTGGATGAATTCGTCAGGGCACCGCGCAAACATTCTCAGCAGCAGTAACCGCGAAATTGGGGTGGGTTACTGGCCGGGTGGTTCATACGGTAAGTATTGGGTTCAGGACTTTGGAAGGCGAAGCACGGTTTATCCCATCGTGATCAATCTGGAATATGCCCAAACCACCTCGCCGGATGTGCAGTTGTACATTTACGGTCAAGGCGTCTGGTCGGAAATGCGCTTGCGCAATGACGAGGGCGCCTGGGGGCCATGGCAGCCGTTTCAGGAGCGCCTTAACTGGCGATTGAACTGGGTCAGGGGCATCCGCACGGTGACGGTTGAATTGCGCAATGGGTCGCAAACCAGTCAGAGTTCAGATACCATCGAATTGACCACCGGTGAATCGCAACTGGATGTACAGCCGGCCGGGTTGACTTTCTTCTACGAAACAGGTTCGGGGAGGGTGATACCGCCTTCGGCTGCGTTCTCTATTTTGAATACCGGCAGTGACGCAGCATTAAATTGGACGGTAGAAAATATCACCGGAGATTGGTTCTCTCTATCGCCCTCGGCGGGAAGTACGCCGGGCAGCCTTGTGATCAGCCCTGTTCATGATCCGGGCTTGTTTGTACAAAATGAGATCTTGAGCGGCGGCTTGACCATCCGCAGCAGCGGTAGTAATCCTGTGGCAGGTTCACCGAAGCAGGTAGTGGTGCAGCTGCTGGTGGTTGAACAGGTGCGGCAGGTTTATCTGCCAATGGTGAAACGATAAACCCGAAGGATCAACTCAGGTCAAGGCGGGTCTTGCAAGAGAGTGCACCACCTGCAAGGCGGAGTTGACCTGGGCTTTAATTCGTTCAAATTGCCCTTCGGAAATCCATTGCCGTTTTGCCAGCCATGAGCCGCCTACGGCTAAAACCCGCTCGTGGGTAAGGTATGCTGCCAGATTTTCGGTTTGAATGCCGCCGGTGGGGATGAAGCGGACGGCAGGAAATGGATCGGAAATGGCTTTGATGGCAGTCAACCCGCCCATGGTTTCGGCGGGGAAAAATTTGAACACTTCGATGCCCAGCCGCAGCCCTTGCAGGATTTCGTTTGGTGTGACGGCGCCGGGCAGAAACGGAATTTCCTCGGCGAGCGCCCATTCAACAGCGTCATGAGGTAAGCCCGGCGAAACCAGAAAATCTGCTCCGGCGCTGACTGCCTGTTTGGCCTGTTCCAACGTCAGGATGGTGCCTGCCCCCAGGATAAGGTTGGGGTAAGCCTCACGAACGTGCTGGATTGCAGACAGGGCAGCCGGCGTGCGCAGGGTAATTTCTAAAAGCGGTAAACCCGCTTCTACCAACGTGCGGGCAAGGGCTTCGACCAGTTCGATACGCTCAATTTCGACCACCGGGATGATGGCGTGGCGGTAAATTTCTTTGAAAATCGGTTTAATCATGGTTCAAAGTCCAGAAAGCGGGCGGGGTTTTCAACCAGCAGGGTATGGATAGAGGCGTCATCAATGCCCAAACCTTTCAAACGGGGAATAAAATCGAGCAGCAAATGCCCAAGCCCTAACGACTGCGGATTGTGAACTTTCCAGGACGATTTCCTTGCTCGATCCCCCGAGAGCAGGATTTGGTTCAAATGCCCCGCGGCGATCAAATCGCGGATCATTAAAGCGCGCTGCTCATCCTGCCAGTATTGTTCCTTCCCGATCTGATCAAAGCCAAGCAAGACACCACGTTTTGCCAGTTGAAAATAAACCTCACTGGGCAGATTGCGGTCGAGGTGACCAATCAGCAATTTCTCAGGTGTCACGCCTGCGCTCAAAAGCATTTCAGCCTGTTCCAGCGCAAATGTACCCGCTTCGGTATGGGTACTGACCGGCGCGCCGGTTTTTTGGTGAGCAAGGCCGGCAGCCTGAATGACACGTTTCTCTACCTCTGTGGCTTGATGCAGGCTGGTTGCAGCCTTGATTACACCCGCGCGGATGCCGATGTCGCCGATCCCGATGGTGATTTCTCGAATCATCCGTTCTGCGATTTGACCAATTGATTGATTTTCCAGCGACGCAGCCGAAAATTTATTTTTGTGGTGTCCGGTGGCAGCGATGATGTGGACATCGGTAGCCCGTGAGATCTGGCTGAGTTCAAGGGGGGAGCGGCCGATTTCGGCGGTGGTCATTTCAACCACAGCGCTGCCCCCAAGAGACTTGAAATAACGCAACTCGGCAACTGCCGCCGGTATTGAATCCAGCCCAAGGTCGGCATCTTCCAGAGCCATTGCATCGGGGGGATGCCAGAGAACATGCTCATGGCAGGCGGTGATCCCTAATTCATGTGCCGCAATTGAACCCAAAACCGTTTGAACCGCCACGCAAACCTCCTTTCCTAGTCCAGAATTGCACCTAAACGGCGCAATGTTGATTGCAATTCAGGGATGGCCACCGCGCGCGGATGCGTGTTGTGCTGCAGGGCAATCACGGCGGCTGCTCCGGCTGCCTGCCCCATCGCCATACACTGACCCATACTGCGTACCGAGGCGTGTGCATCGTGATCGGCTGAGAGGCAACGCCCCGCTACCAGCAGTCCTTCGGCTTTTTGAGGCAGTAAACAACGATAAGGAATGTGATAGGTTTCCCCTTCTGGTAGATACTCCCAGCGGGTATCCTGCCCGGCGTGGTGCTCTTCAATGGGCGCACCACATTGGGCAATGGCATCGCTAAACTTTCTGGCGGAAAGGACATCATCGCGCGACAGCCTGTATTCTCCAAATATCCTGCGGCTTTCACGCACACCGATTTGAACGCTGAGTCCACCCAGGGCTGCCTTTTCATAACCGGGTATTCGCTCGATGAGAAAACGGGAGTACTCCATTGCCTGCCGACGGCCCTCAATTTCGGCCTGGGTGAGTTGCTGGATATCCAGCGGATCAACATCCCGGACGCGAGTCATGTTAGTCGCCATCACGCCCGGCAGGGGAGTAAGATGGACACTGCCTTCTTTGCGCGGCAGGTCGTAGCCCCATTCAGCGGCCTGCTGCATTTTGGCGTGCAATTCTGCTTTCTTTACATTTTTTGCTTTCTCAACATCCACATTGATCAGTTTGAAGGTGGTGGTGAGAGATTGAATCGGGACGTCTCGGCTGCTTTCGAACGGCACACCCATACGGGCAGCCACATCGGCATCCCCGCTGGCATCAATGACTACATGAGCTGTCAACCGAAACAAACCGGCTTTGCTGGCAATCACCACACCCTGGATGGTATCCCCCTCACGGATAACGTCAACCACCAGTGCATGGTAAAGCAAGCGGACACCGGACTGCAAGGCCAGCTGCTCCCATATTACTTTTAAAGTTTCCGGGTCATAGGTAATGCCCTGTCCGGCGCCGTAGGTGTTGGGGCGGTAAATGGCTGCTTTGTGTTTGAGCAATTCCTCAACCACCCAATCCGGTACGCCGCCAACCACCTTGCGCGGATTTGCGCCGGGAGTGAAGAAGCCATAAAAGGTGTCCAGCACCTGCGTACTGATGCCGCCCATGAACCCATAACGTTCAACCAGCGTAACCGATGCGCCAAGACGGGCGGCCGTGATGGCGGCGGTTGCACCCGCCGAACCCGACCCGACCACCAAAATCTCGGCGGGAGGCAGATCTTGCAGGGTAGTGGAATACACGATCATGGTTGTTTTCTCCACGGGCAGTTTTATCGTACCGTCCAGCCGCCGTCCACGGTCAGTACGGCTCCGGTAACAAACCGGGCAGCATCCGAAGCGAGGTACACTGCTGCCCCGGCGACATCTTCGGGTTGGCCGAAATCAGCGGTTAATGGCTGCAAATCGGCCAAGCGCGAGCGAATGGATGGGCTGTACTGGGCGCGCCGGCTCATGGGTGTGGCAATCAAGCCGGGGCAGATCACATTGGCGCGGATACCCTGCGGGGCATAATAAGCAGCGATTGAACGGGTCAGGCTAATTGCGGCCCCTTTACTGGTGGCGTAGGCGTGAGTGGCAAAATCCTCGTCGCCTCCGACCAACCCCAGTACAGATGAGATGACCACGATGGCACCGCTTTGCTGGGGAAGCATTGCCTGAACGGCAAACTTGCAACAGTAGAACAGGCTGTTTAGGTTCAAGTCCAGCGTCTTGTGCCAGCCTTCCAGCGTGCAAGCGTCAACCGGCCCATCCCCCCAGCGCCGGCCCGAACCGCCCGCCACATTCACCAGGATGTCAAACCGGTGAAACTGGCTGAGTACCTGTAAGGTTGCCTCTTCCACCCGGGATGGATTGGTGACATCCACCTGCACACTTGTGGTGTTGGAAGGAAAGGCGCAGGAAGCGCAGGTTTCCTGTGCGGCTGATAGGTTGATGTCCCAACCAATGACCTGAGCGCCTTCTTTGGAAAATGCCCGGGCAATGGCTGCGCCAATGCCGCTGCCTGCACCGGTGATGACAGCAACTTTATCTTTCAACTGCATGATTAACACCCATATACTTTGCGCACCCGGGCGCGGTAGTCATCATAACAGGCGTCAAAACGCTTTTTTGATTCTTCCCGGCCGAGAAAGTAGCTGCTGGTCAGGACAATCGGCGGCTTGCCCATCGCGGTCAGTTTTTCGGCAATGCGGCACTTGAGCGCGTTGGTGATTGCTGCGGCGCCAATGGTGGATCCAGGGCCAACCGGGTCTTCCAATCCCTCAACACGCACCATGGCGTCACCGGCGGGGGTGCAGTTATCAATAACGATGTCGGCGATGTCGGTCAATTTTTTACCGCTGGAATGTAATGCCGGGCTGGCCTGACAATGATCCACCGAAACGACGGCGATCACCGGCATGTTCAATCGTTTGGCTTCCAAAGCCACATCAATGATTACTTCATTCACGCCGCTGTTCGAGAAAATTAGAAAACAGTCCGGTGGAGAAAAGACAAAGTTGCGCAAAATAATCTGACCCAGCCCTTCAACATGTTCTAAAAACATGGCCTGTCGCTGCCCGTTAGAGCCGACCACCAGGTTGTGAAAGGTAAGCGACAATTCGACAATCGGGTGGAAGCCGGGAAAACTGCCATGACGGGGGAACATTTCTTCCACAAATATGCGCGAATGACCGCTGCCAAACATGTGCACCAGTCCATCACCGGCAATGGTTTGTGCACATTGCTCTGCAGCAAGTTCAATATTTTTCATCTGAGTCTGTTGAATGCGGGTCAGGATGCTCTGAGCTTGATTCAGGTATTCAAATGCGGCGTTGGGTTGCATTTCATTCCTCGTTGATTAACGAATCTGGGTAATGCTGTATTCGTAACGGTCAGCGCGGTAGTAGCTGGTGGAATACTCAATCAAATCGCCTTCCTCAACGTAAGTTGCCGTGCCGACATACAGTAAGGGGGCGCACTCTTCGACCTCCAGGATATCGGCACGATACCCATCGGCGGCTACAGCACGAACCACAATATCCATGCGCTTGATCATCAGCGCATAGCGGTTGGTGAGTACTTCAAAGAGGGATTGATTGGTAAAGTCTACGTTTTCAATTCCCGGGCAGCGTTCGGTCAGGATAATGGAGACCTGATGACAGATCAGTTCGTTATCCCCAAAGCGCAGCCGCTCCAGAATGACACAGGGAGCGCCTTTGACTTTTTCAAGTACCGGAACGTTTTCCATCGTAACGGTGGAGGGTTCACAGCGCAGCACTTTGGAAGATGGTACTCGCCCCATCTCGCGCATTTGCTGGCTGAAACTACGGTCGAGGAAAAATTGAATGCTGGGAATATCACGGACGAAGGTGCCCCGGCCGGGGTAACGCTCGACCAGATTTTCGTCCACCAGTCGCCCAATAGCCTGACGAACGGTCTGCCTTCCAACGTTATAAGCCTGACAGATTTCCAGTTCCGGGGGTAACATGCTACCCGGTTTGAGCACCCCGCGCTGAATCATGCGGCGCAGGTCGAGATAAATCTGATAATACAACGGGATGGGGTTGTGTGGGTCAACGGTTGAGTAAGGTAGGCTCATGGCATCCTTTCAAATTTCTTTATCCATTTGGTGTTTGACTTGTTGTAGAAAGCGAGATGGGATATTTTCCCAGGAGGTGAGCGGCCTCAAACAGTGTCACCACATTCTCAGGCGGGACGTCTGCCTGTAGATGGTTGGCTGGCGCCAGAATGTACCCGCCGCCTTCCGCCAGCTGACTCAGGCGCATTTTTACTTCCTTGATCACATCCTCGCGGCTGCCAAGCATGGCATGGCTGATATCAATGCCCCCCAGAAAACTGATCTGTTCTCCAAACTGGCGTTTGATTTGGGGGAGATCACTAGCCGGCAACGGTTCAAGCGGATGAAGGACATCCACGCCCAGCTCGATAAAGTCGGGAATTAAGCGGCTGATGGCTCCATCGCTGTGCAGCATAATTTTGATCTCCGGTTTGTGCTCACGGATGGTCTTGATCATTCGTTCCAGGCAAGGTTTGATGAAACGGCGGAACATGTTCGGCGAGAGAATTAGACCGGTATTGCCGGCGTAGTCGTCGCCGGGCAGTTCAATCATATCGAACCATTTGCCGCCCGCCCGCATGGCAGCATCCAGTAGCCCTTCCAGCATGGCGGTGATACGGTCTAGCAGTGCCTGGGCGAATTCGGGATGCTCAATCAAGTCAGTGAGAAAATTCTCGGTACCGCGCAAGTCGCAGGCGGTTTGAAAAGGGCCATGTGAGGCTACCATGCGCATGACGACAAAATAAGGGGTGCTGGTTTGTAATTCTTCAGCTCGTTGAGCAACCCCATGCATCCAGGAAGGATCGTGTGGATTAGGCCAGTGTACCAGCCGCTCGATATCCTCCAATTCGGTGGTTTCGCGTAAAAGACCGCTGCCGGCATAGTAATACGGTAGAGCTCGTTTCCAGATTTGACCGAATGAATCGTAAAAGGTATTCTCGTCTTCACCGGGAATCACCGGGCTGTTTGGCAATTGGGCCGGCCAGCAGTAGCGCAAATCCGTACCCAGCCGGCTTAAGAGACGGTCATCCATGTAGGAAATGTTGTGTCCTTTACGGAAGGGTGCAACCGGTTGACCAAGTTGTAAATGATTCAGCAGGCGAAAATAAAGATCATCCACCAGACCATAGGGGCCGCCCCCCAGAGCGGTGGGAACCCGGTCGGGTGCTTCGTGGCGAAGGGCAGAATAAACGCGCTGGCGGGGGAGCATTGGAACAGGCACAGGTAAACCTCTAAAAGCGATTGTTCAAATGTGCGTACAATAAACCAATTTTAGCCGATTTTGGGCAAAAAAGCAAGTTGACACGCACAATGGAATCATCTATAATTAGAATGTTCGTACATTTGGATATTTCAAATTCCCCTCTGGAGTAAACTGAAATGAGTCACAAAATTGCCATGCTGGGTACCGGCTTGATCGGGCGTTTTTACACGATGAGTCTGTTGAAATATCGTGGCCAGGAGTCGGTTGTGATTGCTTATTCGCGGCGGGCGGAACAGGCCGAAAAATTCGCGGCAGAGTTTGGTATCCCGCGCTGGACTACCGACATGGCGCAAGCGATTCGCGATCCGGAAGTGGATACGGTCGTGATCGGTTTACCAAATTACCTGCATAAACAAGCGGCATTGCTGGCGGCTGAAGCCGGTAAGGCGGTATTGTGTACCAAACCTTTGGCAACCCATGCGGATGAGGCGCTGGAAATGCTGGAAGCGGTCGAAAAGGCAGGTGTCTTCCACGGTTATCTTGAGGATCTGGTATACACCCCCAAGACACTTAAAGCGCTGGAATCGGCCCGCAAAGGTGCGCTGGGCAAAGTTCTGTGGGCGCGTTCGCGCGAGACGCACGGCGGACCTCATAGTGATTGGTTCTGGACCAAAGAACAATCCGGCGGCGGAGCCATCGTGGATATGGGCTGTCACTGCATTGAAATTGCGCGCAATTTTATTGGCAAAGAGAACCGTCCGATTGAGGTGACCTGTTGGGCAGATACACAGGTTCACCCCATTGATGCCGAAGATCATGCGGTTGGCCTGGTGCGTTATGACAATGGGGCAATCGGGCAGTTTGAGGTTTCGTGGACTTTTCGAGGCGGGATGGATTTGCGCGATGAAATTGCGGGGACGGAAGGGACGGTCTGGCTGAATCACTGGCTGCGCACCGGTTTCGAAATGTTCACGGCGGTGGGGCAGGGTGGCTATGTGGCCGAAAAAGCAGAAGGCGATACCGGCTGGTTGTTCCCAGTGGGTGATGAAATCGGCTCGCTGGGGTATGTGGAGATGTTTCTGGATATGTTCAATGCCATGGATGAAGGCAGGCAGCCAATGGAAACCTTTTACGACGGTTATGTAGTCAATGCGATTATCGATGCCTGCTACAAGTCGGCCCAGTCCAAAAAATGGGAACCGGTGGAATTGAAGGTTTGGCGCGGCGGCCAGGGCAAAGATCGCGGTGCTGCTTTGAAGGACTACGATGAGGAGCATTATCTGATCAAGGAAGAGCGCATGCCTAACGGCAACCTCAAGATCATCCTGAAGGACAAGAAGACGGGTGCAATCAGCCAGATCA
>NZ_JBRCOK010000091.1:0-5346 GCF_053501535.1 Bellilinea sp.
GCGCGCCGGCAGCGGCGTGATGGGGGTGATGAACATCTGGTTCGCTCAGCGGCGCACGGCCAGCCAGGCCGAACAGCGCCTGCTGACAGCCATTGCCGATATGGCCGGCAATGCCCTGCAGCGTGCCCGTTTGAACGAACAAACCCGCCAGCGGCTGGCGGAGTTGAGTGTGCTCCATTTGGTCAGTCAAACCCTGTTGACAACTCGGCTGGATGCCGAGCAGGTTTACCAAACCATTCACCAGGCGGTTGCCCAGCTGATGCCCTGCGAGGCATTTGCGATTGTGCTGGAAGACCCGCAGCAAACCGGCTATACTGCGGTCTATCTGTATGACCGCGGCGGGCATTACCCGCCTCAACGGGTAGCAAAAGGTGCCGGTTTGAGCGCGCAGGTAATTGAACGGAAAAAAGCTCTCTTAATCGAGGATCTGACCCAATCCAGCGTTCCCACGGTACATTTTGGTGACTCGCAAAGCGTACGCGCCGTACTGGCCGTTCCGCTGCGGCAGGGAGAGCGGGTGATGGGGATGATCTCGGCCCAAAGTTATCAGCCGGGCGTATATACCACCGCCCACTGTCGCCTGCTGGAAACGCTGGCGGCCCAATTTGCCACCACCGTTGAAAATGTGCGCCTGTTCGAGGAAACCCGCCAGCGGCTGCGCGAGCTGGAATTGATTGCCCGCCTGAGCGCGGAATTACGCAAAGCCGCCACCCGCAGCGAATTGCTGCCGGTATTGCTGGAACAGATCATGACTCAAATGGAAGTGGATGGCGTGGTGCTGGAAACGGTGAACCCCATCAGCGGAGATGTCACCATTGAATTGGGGGTTGGGATTTGGGAAACCCTAACCGGCGAAATCATCCCGGCTGGTGAGGGTTTGAGCGCTTTTATCCTGCAAAGCGGGTTAACCTATTTGACCAATGATGCCCGCCAGGACCCGCGTGTGTATTTTCCTGAGCAGTTAGGCGAATGCAATTCGATTGCCGGCGTGCCGCTGCGCGCGGACGACACCATCAACGGGCTGTTGTGGATTGGCAGCTTCCGCCCTCTGGGTGAAGATGACTTGCGTCTGCTGCGCTCGGTGGCGGATATGGCTGCCAGCGCCTTAATGCGTATGCAACTGCACGATGAAACCCGCCGGCGGGTGGAGCAGTTGCAGGCGCTGCAAGCGATTGACCGGGTGATTACCACCAGCCTGGATTTACGTTTTTCACTGGATGCTTTATTGGAGCAAACTCTGCTGCACTTGAAAATGGATGCAGCCGGGGTGCTGCTGCTCAATCCCAACACGCTGGTGCTCGAATATGCTGCCGGGCGCGGATTCAACACCCGGTATTACCAGAAAGCCCGTCTGCATCTGGGAGAAAGTCAGGCCGGGCTGGCGGCCCTGGAAAGGCGGATGGTACATTGCGGCGATTTGAATACGGCCGAACCGCCCTTCCTGCATCCGCAATGGATTGAAGAAGAAGGTTTCGTTTCCTACTGCGGTGTGCCGTTGATTGCAAAGGGGCAGGTCAAGGGGGTGCTGGAGGTATTCAGCCGTTCCCCCTTTGAACCTCAGGAGGATTGGTTAACCTTTTTCGAAGCCCTTTCGCGCCAGGCAGCAATTGCCATTGAAAACGCACAGCTGTTCGAGAATTTGCAGCGAACCAACCTTGACCTTTCCCTGGCTTATGAGGCAACCATCGAGGGCTGGTCGCGCGCGTTGGATTTGCGGGATAAGGAAACCGAAGGCCACACCCAACGGGTGGTCAACCTGACCCTGCTGATGGCCAGCCGGATGGGACTGAGTTCCGAGCAGATGGCGCATATCCGGCGCGGCGCGTTGCTGCATGACATCGGTAAAATGGGCATCCCCGATGCCGTTTTACTCAAGCCCGGGCCGCTCACGGATGAGGAATGGGAAATTATGCGCAAACATCCGCGTTATGCGTATGAGATGCTCACCCCCATCCAATACCTGCGCTCCGCCCTGGACATCCCTTACGGCCATCATGAAAAATGGGACGGCAGCGGCTATCCGCGCGGGCTGAAAGGGGAAGAAATCCCGCTGGCAGCACGCATCTTTGCGGTGGCGGATGTATGGGATGCACTGACCAGCGACCGCCCCTACCGCCCGGCCTGGACGAAAGCCCGAGCACTCGAGTACATCCGCGAACAGGCCGGCAAGCACTTTGACCCGCAGGTGGTCAAGGTGTTCTTTGAAGTGATTGAGGAATATCTGGCGGAGGAAAGCGGCGAGTGAAAATCCGCCTGTTGAGCGAAACGGAACAGCGCATGTTCAGACGCATTCACACCGGCGAGGATGTGCTGGCTGTGGAAGAGGGCAAAATCCGGCGTGAAAAAGGGCTTTATGTCAACCTGCGGCGGCAGGCTAAAGCCCACCTGAAAGAGCGATTGAAGAAAATAGGCCGGGCAATCGGCGAGGAGGAGTGGACGGAAGAAGAGACAGATCAGGTCGAACATCGCGCCGTTCGTGTGTACCGCAATGCCCGCCGTCACAAGCAGCGTTTGCGCGGCTTACAATTTATTGAAGAGGATTGAATAAACAAAAAAGGGTGATTTTGAAACTCCCCCTTGAATTTTGTACAGAAGGTTGTATCATAACATGAGTTCGGGATAGGATGAAAACCTGGCAGGCAATGCCAATGACCCCCACCTGCACCTCCCCCAAAATCGCAGGGGCGATTTTTGGGGGGCGGGAGGGGGACGAAAAATTCGAAAGTTGATGTAAAAATGATTTATCCCGGATTGATGTTAACAAGCGAAAAATTCTCCTCCAATGATTGAGGGGGATTTTCAATATCAAGCCAAAAGAGGAGAAAAAGCATGGTGCGTCGCAAATGGTTGATCTTTTTGGGGCTGTTGATGCTGGTATTGTCAACGGTTGCCTGTGAATTCAGCGCCAGCACGGCCAATATTGGCGATGCGTGGCTTTCGGACAGCGAGGACGGCGGCACACGGGTAACCACCTTCGCTCAGGATGCAGTCTTTTATGCCTTCGTTGACCTGAAAAATGCGCCCGAGGATACCACCCTGAAAGCCGTCTGGATTGCGGTAGATGCGGAAGGGGTGGATCCTAATTTTGTCATCAATGAAACCGAGTTCACCAGCGGCAGCAATGTGGTGACCTTCAACCTTTCCAACAATAACCTGTGGCCGGTGGGCAAGTACCGCGTCGAAATCTACCTGAACGGCAAACTGGATAAGACCCTCGACTTCGAGGTGCGCTGAACTGCATGAGGTGTTCCACCAATGGCTGATTTTACCCGATACGCAAGCCGATAGATGGGTTAAAGCGGTGTATGATCCTGTGCTGGAACAAATGAGTGAGCGGATTGAGCGCTGGCAGCGGACCAATGACCGGCGCGCAATCTTTTTAAGCTGTTATCAAATGATGACGACGAACATGCTGGAGGCTATCCGGCACGAGGAATTTTCCGATGGGGTTTGGGTGAATCACCTGTTGCACCGTTTTGCGGATTATTATTTTATGGCCCTGCAAGCCTATGAAGAGCGGCAGGAAAACATCCCTGCCGTCTGGCAGGTCGCATTCCAGGCAGCCAACCAAAAGAATTATTCGCCGCTGCAAAACTTGCTGTTGGGGGTCAACGCCCACATCAACTACGACCTGGTGTTGACGCTGGAAGAACTGCTGCAGCCCGAGTGGCAGGCATTGAGTTCTGCCCGGCGGGCGATGCGCCGCACCGATCATAACCGCGTCAACCACGTCATTGCCGCTACCATTGATGCCGTGCAAGATCAAATTCTGGAACCGGCCATGCCGGTCATGCAGGTTGTGGATGTCATCCTGGGGCGAATGGATGAAGGACTGATCTCCGGCACAATTACCCGCTGGCGGGGCAAAGTGTGGCGGAATGCCGTGTATCTGGTGGAAGCCTCGTCAGAGGATGAGCGCAAGGAATGGGTGCAGCGGGTGGAGCATGATGCACTCCAGACTGCCCGCTGGATTGGTTGGAGGGAATGAGCAAGGTCACAGGCTCAAGCCGGGCGATTCCTTGACATGCCTTTGGGTTGATTTTATAATAAGGGCACGTTCCTCGATAGCTCAATCGGCAGAGCGGGCGGCTGTTAACCGCTAGGTTCCAGGTTCGAGTCCTGGTCGAGGAGCCTTTTCACAGGGATTCCATCCCTGTACCGAGCAGCGCACCCGATGGATCCCTGGGTGCGTTTTGTGTTTTTGAGAGGTCAGGCATGGTTACACTTCCCACACTCATCCCACTTTCCGAAGCCGCCCGCAAATACGGGCTGGACGAAGATTATTTGCGCCAGATGGTTGAGAAGGGTAAAATCAGGGCTGCAATGGTCGCAGGTGAGATGGTCGTGAGCGAAGATGAAGTGCGCGGAGAAGCCATTGAGGTAAAAGCACTCCGCAAAGAGGATTTGCCGGAGTATCAGATGTATTCACATCTAAAGGGCAATTCTATCTGGATTAGTGAGGCTTCAAGACAATATCGTGTGCCTCATCAAACTTTAGTCAGGTGGGTTAAGGCTGGGTATATAAAACAACTAGGTATGGAAGGAAATAAAGTTCTAATTGATGAGGCGGACATAGCATATTGTTCTGAAATTTATCGAAAGAGGGGAAGACAAGGTCGAATATTGTTCAATGAAGATGGTACGCCGTACAAACCTAAGACTAGATCAATAGCATACTAGCATGTGAGTAAGATTGCGGTCGTAGAGACCGCTTCTTAAGTGCTAAATCTGCACAAGTGTATTGACTTGCGCGGATTTAATGCTATACTATTCCTAGCACCTTCCCAACCCCAGACAGACGCCTCAAACACAACGCCCCAATCAGGCGTTGTGCGCCCGACCGGGGCGTTCCGTGAGCCGTGTGGGTGCACGCTCACGGTGAGGCAAGCAGAGTGCGCTGCTCACCCCGTGAATATTCTATCACGAGAGAACAGAGCCCTGCTAACCACACCAGCAGGGTTTTTGTTTAGCGGTGTTGGCTCATTCAGGCGGTTTGGTGATGCAGGTCAGGTTCGATTCCCGCCCGCCTGAATTGCACCTTACCAATTCGACATGGTGTACCTCCTTTAGCCAGCCGCCCAAGGTGGGGGTGATTGGGTTTGCAGGGAGTGACCCCTCTCCCTGCGGTGGGTTCGAGTCCCACCCACCGGCGGGTGCAAGTCCCGCCCGGCTGGTCTGCCGAACCTGTCGGGGCTGCTGACCCCATCAGCAGGCAGGTGCAGCCCGGCACACCCTGACCAGTGCCAGGAAACAGGCAGGGTGACGGCCCGGAGAGACGGGCAGCGCGGCCACGGCGCACGAGGGCGTCAGCGGGAAACCCCCATACGACACCACGCTCCCCTCAAG
>NZ_JBRCOK010000092.1:0-5215 GCF_053501535.1 Bellilinea sp.
TGGTTCAAACAAGCCGAGAGCGATCTGCCTGGTTATCCGAACGGACATCCGAGCGGCGCCCCGTTTGAACATTATGGTTCTCTCCAAAGTTCGCAGGCAATCGAATATGCCCGTGAGATCCTTGAATTCGTCCGTACTCAAATGGCCTGATTCTCACACCGTGTTCAGCGCAGTGCGGGAGTGGGCCGAAACGCTTGCCAGCCGGCATCCCTCGATCCAAAAGATTGGCTGTTTCGGCTCCTATGCGCGAGGTGACTGGGGGGTTGGCAGTGATGTGGACCTTTTGATGGTGGTTACTCACACCGACTTGCCTTTTGAACAACGCGCCCTTTCGTTCGATGCAACCGCTTTGCCGGTAGCGGCGGATGTGGTGGTTTATACGCTGGATGAGTGGCAAAATTTGCAGAAAAAGTCGGCTTCGGTTCGGAAAATTGCTGCTGAAGTTTACTGGGTATTCCAAAGATCTGAGGAAACAATCGAATAAAGCATGGATCTCTCAACATCGCTGACATTACCGACTTTAATTTTTCTGGCTGCAATTTTATACGCTTCCGTTGGACATGGAGGCGCATCGGGCTATCTGGCGGTGATGGCGCTGTTCGGGGTTGCCCCGGCGGTGATGAAACCGACTGCGCTGACGCTGAACATCCTCGTTTCGCTGATTGCGCTGATTAAATTTTACCGGGCGGGGTGTTTCTCGTGGCGGTTGTTCCTTCCGTTCGCCTTGACTTCGGTGCCGCTGGCTTTTGTGGGAGGCAGCATTGTACTGCCGACTACTCTGTATAAACCAATTGTGGGGGTTGTGTTGATTTATGCAGCGGCACGGCTCTTCTTCAGCGCAGGCAAACCTCAGGCAGCCGAACCGCGCGCGATCAACATCCCCCTTGCGGTGTTCTTTGGGGCTGTGATTGGTCTGCTTTCCGGCCTGACCGGCGTGGGCGGGGGAATTTTTCTCAGTCCATTGCTGGTGTTTCTGCGCTGGGCAGATGTGCGCCAGACCGGCGGGGTGGCGGCAGCGTTTATTCTGGTCAACTCGATTTCCGGGCTGCTCGGTCACTTTTCCGTCGTTTCGGAACTTCCTTCGTTTATCCCGGTGTGGGCGGTGGCGGCTGTGGCGGGCGGCTGGCTTGGAGCTGAGTTCGGCAGCCGCCGGCTGGGTAACCCGGCTCTGCGCCGTTTACTGGCTGCGGTACTGGTCATCGCCGGCTTGAAAATGATTTTGGGTTGAGGAATAATTGCCGAACCCTATACGATGGGTATTGCCCCGCCCTGCTTTTCGATAGAATGAAATCAGGTCATTCCAATTCGAGGAGCAAATGAAATGAAAACGGTGCGGCGGATATTGGTTGCAGTGTTGGGTATTGTGGTTGGGTTTGCGGCCCTGCTGGTCGGGTCGGTGCTGGTGGATATGGCGCTTGGCGCAAACCGGCTGGAAGCCGTTACCAATACTACCATTCCCGCTGCCGGCACGGGGCCGGATGTACGCGCCTATGTCGCAGCTCCGCCGGGCGAGGGCCCGTTTCCGGCAGTGATCATGATTCACGAGTTCTACGGCTTGAATCAGAGCATTGTCGGAAAAGCTCAGGGACTGGCTGAAGAGGGATATGTGGTGGTTGCGCCGGATACCTTCCGCGGCTCGACTACCAGCTGGATTCCACGCGCCATCTTCCAGGTGATTACCACTCCGCCGGAACAGGTCAACCAGGATTTGGATAGTGTGTTTGCGTGGCTGGCGGCCCAGCCCAACGTCCGCGCTGACCGGATTGCCATCATGGGCTTTTGCTACGGCGGGAGAACTTCGCTGCTGTACAGCCTGCACAACCCCAATCTGGCTGCCACAGCCATCTTTTACGGGTCGCTGGTTACCGATACAAACGTGCTCAAACAACTGCCCGGCCCGGTTTTGGGTATTTTCGGCGGGGCCGATCAATCCATTCCGCTGGAAGAAGTACGCGCCTTTGAGTCGGCCTTGCAGCAAGCCGGCGTGCCGCACGAAATCACCATTTACGAGGGCCAGCCGCATGCTTTTGTGACCGACATAGAATCCATCCGCGCCGGGGGTGTGCAGGGCCAGGCCTGGGCGCAGCTGCTGAGCTTTCTGGATCGCAGTCTGCGCGGCGAGAGTGCCTATCAGCCACTGGCTGCCGACCTACCGGTCAAAGCCGGATTCGACTGGCATTATTACTGGATGCTGGTCTATGAACACGCTTTTGGTTCGGCAGCACACCATCATTAGAAGAGCGGCCAGAACAGCGGCAGGAAAATTAAAATGGCGATCAGAAGAACCAGGTTGAGGGGAGCGCCGACTTTGGTGTAATCGGTGAAGCGATAACCGCCCGGTTCCATGACCAGAATGTTGGATTGATGTCCAACCGGGGTGAGGAAGCTGGTTGAAGCACCAATCACAACCGCCAGAACAAAGGGACGCGGGTCTGCGCCAAGGCTTAATGCTACGTCAATGCTGATTGGCGCAATCAGCACGGTGGCGGCAGCGTTGGACATGGGTTCGGTAATTAAGGATGCCAGGATGTAAATGCCGGCCAGCACAGCCAGCGGGCCGAGATTGCCAACCAGCCCAACCAACCGCTCGGCCAGAAAACGGGCGGTGCCGGTGCTTTCCATAGCCAGACCCAGCGGCAGCATGCCGGCAATCAGAAAGACGCTGCGCCAGTCAATGCTCTGATAGGCTTCGTCCATCGTCAGGCAGCCGGTCATCACCATCAGCACCGCGCCGATGACCATTGCCAGCGCGATGGGCATGTGAGCAATGATCGTCAATGCCAGTACCAGTAACAAAATGCCGCCTGCCAGCGGGGCTTTGTTCAAGCGGCGGCTGGTATCGTTGACCGGTTCAAGCAGTAAAAAATCTTCGCTGGATTGTAAAGCGGGAAGTTGAATCTTGCGCCCGCGCAGCAGGAGAATATCGCCAAACTGCAAACGCACATCCCGCAGACGTTCCAGGATGACCCGCCCCTGGCGGTGGATAGCGAGGGCGGTGAAACCGTATCGGTCGCGGAAGTGGGTTTCGCGCAGGGTCTTGCCGGTAAGGCGGGAGCGCGGGGCGAGCACCGCCTCGACGGTAACTTCGTCCTCTCCGGTGATCTCGGATAGTTCTAATTTATGTTCGGCCTCGATGGCAATTCCGAGTGACTCTCGGGCACGCAGCAGGTCTTCCAGCCGGCCCTTGACCACCAGGATTTCACCCGGACAAAACAGGTGATCGCGGTGTGGAATGTGACGATGGTTTTCCAGATCAATGATGGCAACTACATTCAGGTCGTAATCCGAACCAAGACGCGACTCGGCCAGGGTTTTACCGGCCAGTTTGCTCTGTTCGAGGATGCGCACTTCGCTCAGATATTGGCGCAGTTGATAGGCATCCTGAATGTTTTGGGGTTTGCGGGATGGCAGTAAGTGTCGTCCGATCAATACCATATACAGCATACCGCTGATGAACACCACCAGACCGGTTGGGGTGAAGTCAAAAAAACGCAGACCGGGCAGCCCGCGGTCGGTAAGCAAACTGGAAGCCAGCACGTTGGGCGGTGTGCCGATCATGGTCATGTTGCCACCCAGCAGGGAAGCAAACGAGAGGGGGATGAGCAATTTTGAAAGCGGAATGCCGGTGCGGCGGGAGATGCCTACGGCAGCAGGCAGAAAGACGGCTGTGGCGCCGATGTTGTTCATGAACGCCGAAAGCAGCCCTGCCCCCAGCATGAGAACTGCGATCAACCGGGCTTCGCTGTTGCCAGCAATCTGGAGAATGCGTCCACCCAGGAGGTTGGCAATGCCGGTGGAAAACAAACCGCCCGACACGATATACACTGCCCAAACCGTAATGACCGCCGGATTGGCAAAACCGGAAAAAGCCTGAGACGGGTCAATCAATCCGGTCAGGGTTACGCTGATCAGCACCAGCAGGGCAATGATATCCACGCGCAGTTTTTCGCTGGCAAACAGCACCACAGCGGCGAAGATGATAAAGAGGGTCAACCCGATTTGGGGGCTAAATTCCGTCATGGATCAACATCGCATAAAGATGGGCAGGTTTCACCGCACCGGTGAAAATCAAAGTTGTTTTATTATAGTGTATTTGTGAATGGAGATAAACCTGCACTGCAATCTCCATGAAAGCAGGATTTCGCAGGTTGGTTTGAATGCTCCACGGCTATAATTAACAAGAATTCGCCTGAAGGGCAGAACCTGGCCTGTGGTTCAACCGTCCCCCACCTGCAACTTGCCAAAAAATGCCGCGGCGGTTTTTGGAGAGACGGGAGGGGTCAATCACGTTCGTGTTATTCAGGAACAAGAGAGCAATTTTGGCGCAACGATGGATACTTCTTCACCCACTGACTTTCAGAAGAATATTGAGAAAACCTGTGAGGTGCTGTTTGTGCCCTCCGGGCGCAGCGGTAGGGTTAAACGCGGCATGACATTGCTGGAAGCAGCCCGCCAGCTGGGGGTGACAATCGAGTCGGCCTGTGGAGGGGAGGGCTGGTGCGGACAATGCGCGGTACGGGTCAGGGAAGGGGCTTTTGGCCGACAGGGTAAAATTTCCTCGCTGGCTCATCTTTCGCCGGCGGATGAAGCCGAATTCGATGAACTGGCTGCCCGCGGTCTGCCTTCCGGCAGCCGGTTGGCATGCCTTGCCCGCCTGTTGGGCGATGTATGTGTGGTCACGGGCGGAGAGGATCGCCCCTTGGGTGGTTCTTTCGGCAAATCGCTGGGGGAAATTGTCGTTGAGGTTGACCCGCTCATTCGACTGTGCTGGCTTCGGCTTGATCCTTCCGGATCCGGCATTTCATCTCTGCTTGAACAGGCGCGGCAATTGCTGGCGAATCGGTTTGGGGTGTTGGCGTTGGAGTGGGAAGAGTCGGCGCTGAATGCCCTGTCCGCTGCGGCGGCTGAGAGCGGCGGCGAGGTAACCCTGACCCTCTGGAATGAGGAGCGCGTCTTGCGGGTTCAGGCCGGTTTTCAGGAACGGGCGCTGGGGTTGGCAGTGGATATTGGCACAACCACCCTGGCTGTTTATCTGTGCGATTTGCGCAGCGGTGCCCTGCTGGCAACGGCCTCCGGGTTGAATCCTCAAATCGCCTGGGGAGCGGATGTTATCTCGCGAATTGCCTTTTGCAACCAGTCCCCTGACGGGTTGCAGCAATTGCAAAGCGCGGTCATCGCCGAAATCAACCGGCTGGCGGAACAGGCAGCCAGTGAA
>NZ_JBRCOK010000093.1:0-10356 GCF_053501535.1 Bellilinea sp.
ACAATGGCAAGATTGACGTGCCCGCCAAACCATCCGTGGTGGTAACGGTGGACAAGAGTAACGTCAAAGAAGCCATCATCGATTCCGGTTACTGGCCCGCCAGTGACTTCACCGGCCTGCCGTAATTCTTGAAAATACAGACCGGGAATAACGGGATGCACCCCCCTATTCCCGGTCTGTTCTTGTGGACAAACGGGTATATACTCATTATCAAAACCTGGATAACCCATATTGTATTATCGTCTGCAAGGAAGGTAAGAATCCAATTCATCTGGTGGGAGTTTCTATGAGTGCCCCAATTTTGGAAATGAAACAAATCGTCAAGGAATTCCCCGGGGTAAAAGCGCTGAAAAATGTCAGTTTTACCGTTATGGAGGGGGAAGTTCATTGTTTGGTAGGAGAAAACGGGGCGGGTAAATCCACACTCATGAAGGTGCTGAGCGGGGTGTACCCTTACGGTAACTACGAGGGGCAAATCTTTCTAAACGGGCAGGAGCAAAAATTTTCCGGCGTACGTGACAGCGAAAAAGCCGGCATTGGCATTATTTATCAGGAACTGGCGCTGGTTCCAGAACTTTCGGTGTACGAAAATATTTTTATCGGCAATGAAATTCAACGCAACGGCATTGTGGATTGGAACGAAACCATCCGCCGGGCGGATGAGGTCATGCGCCGGGTGGGATTGAACATCAATCCTGCCACGAAAGTAAAAGACCTGAGCGTTGGAAAACAGCAGTTGGTGGAAATTGCCAAAGCGTTAAGCCGAGAGGTACGCCTGCTCATCCTTGATGAACCGACCTCCGCCTTAAATGAGGTAGAGAGTGAGAACTTGCTCAATCTCATCCGCGACCTGAAACGTGTTGGAGTCACCTCTATTTTGATTTCTCACAAACTCAAAGAAGTGCTGGATATTGCCGACCGCATCACCGTCCTGCGGGATGGCGAGACGATTTGCACGCTCAATCCCCGAACCGAGGAAGTGACCGAGCGAATTCTGATCAAACACATGGTGGGACGGGAACTGGATAGCGTGTTCCCACCGGCAGTTTCCAAGCCTCGCGATGAAGTTCTCCTTGAAGTCAAAAATTGGACGGCCTATGACCCCGAATTAGGACGTACCATCCTCAAGGATGTTTCATTTTACGTACGCCGTGGAGAGATTGTAGGTATTGCCGGCTTGATGGGCGCCGGGCGCACCGAACTGGCGCTCAGTTTGTTTGGCAACCCCTACGGCTACCAGATTCAAGGCGAAATGATCTTTAAGGGTAAAAAACAACGCTTCACGCATCCTCACCAGGCAATCCGCGAAGGGCTGGCGTACGTTACCGAAGACCGCAAGGCTAAGGGGTTGATCCTGATTCAGGACATCAGGCAAAATATCACCATCGCCAATCTGCAGGCACTGGCAAAAGGCGGGGTCATTGATGCCAACGCCGAAGTGGCGCTGGCGAATCGCTACCATGCTTCCCTGAACATCAAAGCGCCATCAGTCGAGCAGATTGTGGGTAATCTCAGCGGTGGGAACCAGCAAAAGGTTTCCATTGCCAAGTGGTTATTTGTGGAACCCAGTCTGCTGATTCTGGATGATCCCACCCGCGGTATTGATGTGGGCGCCAAGTACGAAATTCACTCCATCATGCGGAATCTGGTAGCAGAAGGGATGAGCATTATCATGATTTCTTCGGAACTCCCCGAGGTGCTGGGAATGAGCGATCGCGTTTATGTGCTCTCCTCCGGACGCATCACGGGCGAATTATCCGCCGAAGAAGCCACGCAAGAAAAAATCATGGAGTTAGCAACCAACTAGGAGACGCATTTATGACCTTTATGAAGAATCTCACCACGATCATGCGTCAAAACGTCCGTGAGTACGGCATGTACATTGCCCTGCTGATCATCATGGCAATTTTTTCTGTGACCACCAACGGACTGTTCATTTCTTCCCGCAACCTGAGTAATCTGCTCAACCAGACGGGCTACATTGCCGTGTTAGCCGTCGGAATGACGCTGGTGATCGTCATTCGCCACATTGACCTTTCGGTTGGTTTTCTGGCGGGCTTTTTAGGTGCAGTGGCGGCCATTGCGCTGGTTTTCTGGCACTGGCCCGTGGTTGTGGTCATTCCGTTTGTGCTGATTTTAGGCGCACTGGCCGGCACCCTGACCGCCCTGCCGGTTGCAGAACTGAAGGTTCCCGCCTTTGTAGCATCGCTGGCAGGCTGGCTCATTTACCGCGGTGCTCTGCTTCTGGCAACCAACAGAACCGGGACGATCATCATCCCCAATGAAGCCTACAACAAAATTGGCAACGGCTACATCCCCGATTTGCCCGAAGCCCTGCGCCTCATACCCGACTTTCATAACCTGACCATTTTACTGGGAGTTTTGGGGTTCATTCTCTTCGCGTGGAATGACATCAACAGCCGGCGCAAAAAGAAGGAATATGGATTTGACGTGCTCCCACTGGAAATTTTCATCCTCAAACTCGTTTTCATTTCCGTATTGATCATGGGAGTCACCTGGGTATTGGCTGGCTACAATGGCCTGTCCTGGACGGTGGTTATCGTCCTGCTGGTGGTGGGCGTGTATCACTTCATCACCACCCAAACCGTGCTGGGACGCCACATTTACGCCATGGGCGGTAATCCCGAAGCGGCCGAATTGAGCGGTATCAACACCAAGCGCATCACAATCATCGTGTTTGCTTCCATGGGCATGCTCTCTGCGCTCTCGGGCATCCTCTTCTCTTCGCGTCTGCAGTCTGCCACCACAACCGCGGGAACACTGTTTGAGTTGGATGCTATTGCCGCGGCATACGTGGGCGGTGTTTCGGCGGCAGGTGGTGTAGGGAAGGTCATGGGTTCGCTGATCGGCGCGCTGGTGATGACCTCGCTGACTAGCGGCATGAACCTGATGAACACCGATATTTCCCTGCAGTATGTCGTCCGCGGTGCCGTACTGCTGATCGCAGTGATCTTTGACGTGGTGACCCGCTCGCGCCGCGGATAAAACTTCCATTCCAAGTTCAACAGGGGTGCCCAGCTTTGATCAGCACCCCTGTTGGAAATTTTAATTGAACGTGATTTAGTAAATCAGGGAATCGGATCGGCATTAATCCCTTATGCTCTCGATGCGAAGAAGTGTTCATGGTGCTGGAATTGCGTGAGAACGCGCTGAAGGGCAAAAGCGGCGTTGTGCGCTACCACCCCCGTTTCAGAGAGGTTTGAGTTTATCTATACGAAAAAATTCGTACTGTACCAGCCTCAAACCACTGTGTGAGGTTCCTGCCCGGCAAGGGAAAGCGGCTTCACCAAATCTGCACCGCTCTCATAGTGCACACAGGCCACCCAGTGGTCCTCATCTACCTCAACCAGCGGCGGTTGATCAACCGCACAGCGCTTCTCCGCCACCGGGCAGCGGTGATAATACGGGCATCCGCGCCGTAAATTTTCCACATCCCGCTCTACCAGCGTAATCTCTTTTTCCCATTTACGGTCCAGCCTTGGCACCGATTCCATCAACATGCGGGTGTAGGGATGCAGAGGGGTGTTGAAAATCTTTTCCACTGCACCCTGTTCAACAATGTTGCCTTTATATAGAATGACCGCCCGTTCGCTGATGTAATAGGCCAGTGAAAGATCGTGGGTGATGAACAGGATCGACAGACCATAAGCTTTGAGGTCTGCCAGCAGGTTCAGCACATCAATCCGCGTCGAAGCATCCAGCATGCTGATGATTTCATCCGCCACCAGAAACGAAATGTTCAGCAACAAAGCCCGCGCAATCAAAAAACGCTGCAATTGCCCGCCGCTGAGCTGGTGAGGATATTTATTCAACACATGCGCCGGATTTAAACCTACCGAAGAAAGCGCCTTCTCAACCCGCTCCCCCCATTCGGCGTCAGATACTTGCGGGAAGAATTCTTCATGCACGACTTTAAAAATCCGGTCGGCTTTGAAGATCGGATTATACGAACTGAACGGATCCTGAAAGACACCCTGTACCTGCCGGTAATAATTTTTCAAGGCTTCGCCCTCAAAACCGGCAATATCTTCACCGTTATAGAAAATTTTTCCTTCGCTGGCATTCAATAAACGCAAAATCATTTTACCGATGGTGCTTTTTCCGCTGCCGCTTTCCCCAATCAACGAAACCACCTGCCCCTTGTGAACTTCAAAACTCACTTTGTTCACAGCCAGCAGCGCCCGGCCCCCGAACGCCCCAACCCGATAAATCTTGGAAACCTTATCCAGCCTGAGCATGATTCTCGTACTCCTTCCAGCAGGCAACAAAATGATCCCTCTCAACTTCAATAAAGGGTGGTTCTTCCAGACAGCGTTCGTAAGCCAGCGGGCAGCGTTCCCGGAAACGGCAGCCCGTCGGCGGATTCAAGAGCAAGGGAGGATTACCAGGAATGCCCTGCAAACGCTTTTCGGCAAAGCGCACCCCCACCTCCGGCAAGGCCGAGATCAACAGCCGGGTATATGGATGACGGGGCGACTCGATAATGGATCGGGTGGGGGCTTTTTCAGCCAGCACACCGGCGTACATGATCAAGATACTGTCGGCGATCTGATACAGAATGGATATATCGTGGGTAATCACGATCAGGTTTTTGACAAACTCCCGGTCTCGAAATTCCACCAGCATCTCTGCCACCGCTTTCTGGGTAGCCACATCCAGCGCGGAGGTGATCTCATCGGCAATCAACAGCGAGGGGTTGAGCAATGAGGAAATTACCATCACCATGCGCTGTTTCATCCCTCCCGAAAGTTCAATTGGGTACATCTTCAACACTTCATGCGGCAAAGCCACCAGATCAAGCCGTCGTTTCAATTCGGGCAGAATGTCCTTGTAGTGAACCCCGCGCGATTCGAGCAGTTCGCGGATCATAACGCCGATTTTACGAATCGGGTTCATGGCGTTCATGGCATACTGGGGAATCAGGGAGATTTTGCGAAACCGGTGGGTATTCATTCCTTCGGCATCCCAAATCGGAATTTCCTCGCCGTCCACCTCCACCCGCCCGCTGATGTATTTCATCGGTGGGAAGAGTACAATCAGGCTGTGGCCCAAAGTCGTCTTTCCGCAGCCCGATTCACCCGCCAGCCCCATGATTTCGCCATCTGCCAGCTGAAAACTGGCATGTTCCAGGGCGCGTACATCGCCTCGCAGGGTCTGGTAATATACGGTCAGGTTCTCAACTTTTAAAGCCATGGTTCAAATCTCGCGAAGTTTCGGGTTAAAAATTTCATCCAGCCCAACATTCATGCTATAAAGCGCGCCGACAATCGCCGTGATGGCCAGCCCCGGCGGCACAAACCACCACCACATTCCAAACGGTAATGCCCCCCACAGGACGGCGTATTGCATCATCAATCCCAGCGAAATGGTATTGGTCGGTCCCAATCCAATAAAATCCAGGGTTGCGGCGGTGAGAATGGCCCCGCCAAACTGCAAAATGAAAACCAGAACGAGGTAAGACATCATATTGGGAGCAATCTCATCACGAATGATCCGGAGCGGTTTCATGCCGCTCAGTTTCGCCAGATCCACAAACTCCCGCGTGCGCAGCGAAAAGGTTTGAGCGCGGATGGCGCGGGCAACCCACGGCCAGGCGGTTAGTCCAATGAACAGACATTCCATGAGCAGGCTGCGCACCTGTAAATACGCCGCAATAATCAACAGAACGGCCAGCGTGGGAATCACCAGCACAATGTTGGTGAAGGCGTTAAGGATTTCATCCACAATGCCCCCGCGGTATCCGGCCGTGAACCCGATCAGCATCCCCACCAGCGTGCCAAGCCCGCCGCCGAGCAGACCGACCACAAAAGTAGCCCGCAGGCCGTTCACAAATTGCGAAAAAACATCCTGCCCGAAAAAGGTTGTGCCCATCCAGAAATGGGTCGAAGGTGGCTCGGCACCGCGCGGGCTGGCATATTCCAAAGGCTTGTACTTCGTAAAAGTGGGTCCGATCAGTGCCAGAATCAGGAAGAACAGGATGATTCCGCTCCCGATCAGCAGTTTTTTATTGCGTAAGGTGAAATAAAGAACTTCACTGCGCTTCTTCATGCCGACTCTCCCACCATTCCCCTTCTTGTACGCGGGTCAACCACCAGATAAACCAGATCAATGACAAAATTGGCAATTAAAACACCCAACACGATGAAGAGAAAACAACCCTGAATCAGAAAATAATCCTGATTCTGGATGGCTGCCAGCAGAAGATAGCCGATACCCGGATAGGAAAACACCACTTCGGTCACCAGGGCTCCGGCAACGATGACCCCCAATTTGAGGGCTAAACCGGTAATTTGGGGCAGGATGGCGTTGTCAAAAGCATATTTCCGGACCAGACTTTTTGGAGCACCCAGCGCATTCAGGTAACGCGAGTACTCGGCTTCCAGTTCGTAGATGATCATATTACGCATCCCAATTGCCCAGCCGCCAAACTCGATGATAAATAATGAGGCGAAAGGCAGGAACCAGTGATGAAGCAGGTCGAGCAGGAAAGTCACTGACCAGGTAGGCCGTAACGAGAAGGAGTAGGCTCCCGCGATGGGGAAAATGCCGACCACAATCCCAAAAAACCACGCCATCAGAATGCCCAGCCACATGTAAGGCGTGGCAGTCAGAATGTAACTGATTGGAAGGACGAAATTATCCAGACGTTTGGAACGCGCAGCAAAAGCCCCAAACTTGTTGCCGGTGTACCATCCCAAAAGGACGGCAGGCACCAGCAAAAAGACATCGTAAGGCACAGCCCGTTTGAGCACATCCACCACCGGCGTTGGGAACAAATACGTGCTGATGCCCAAATCGCCCTGAAAAAGGGCTTTCCAAAAGTTGAGGTATTGCTGCCAGAGAGGTAAATCCAACCCAAACAAACGGGCGTAGTAATCGTACATCATTTGAATGGCAGTTGCGTTGGAGGCAACCGAAACCCGCGTCAGCATGTTGCGGATCGGGTCGCCTGGCATAAAGCGCGGAATCAACCAGTCAATGGTCACAGCCAGAAAAAACGTCAGCGCATAAATCACCATTTTCCGAATCAGATAACGCCGCATGAAAATCTCCTGCTGGTCTTTTTCTCTACTCTCAGTTTCTTACAAACTTTAATTCCGCAAAGGAGAAGGGATGCCGCCTCCCCCTTGCGGAAAGAGGCGGCTTCGCCAGATCAGCGCCTAGGGTGAAACCGGCTTCAGGTTGATCAGAGTCTGCAAACCACCCATCTGCCAGTAACCGGACCAGGTGGAAGGCAGCGAGACCGGATTCTTCTCGCTGGGCCAGTTCGTCCAGGCTGATTCAGTCCACTGCGCCCACAATCCGTTGTACCACAGCGGGATCATCGGCATTTCGGAGAGCATCAGTTCCTGAATCTTGCTGGTGGCTTCCTTCATTCCCGCTTCGTCGCTGGTTGGGACACGCGCCAGAGCATCCACCAGATCGAACATTTCCTGATTGGCGTAGCGCCCGAAGTTACCGGACTGCATTTGCTCCTGAATCGGATGGCGGAAGAGCAGGTTGTACAGGGTCCAGGGGGTATTGCTCATCTGTGCCCAGTTGTTGAGCGTCATGTCAAAGGTGGCACCCTGCAAGGCAGTGTTCCAAGCGCCGTAATCCGGATAGGCGGCCTGAATATTAATACCGGCCGACTGGGCACTGGAAGCAATGATGTCAATCGCCGCCATCCAGTCCGTCCAACCGTTCGGGCAGGTTACCTGCAACTTGATTTCCGAACCATCCGGCGCCTCCACAAAGCCATCCCCGTTGACATCCCGATAACCGGCATCTGCGAGCATTTGCCTGGCTTTGGCGGTATCAAAAGTGTAGCCCAGTCGGGCAATCACTTCGACATCCTCGTATTTGCTCATGGTCGGCAACAGACCGGAGGGGCTGGCAGCCTTGACCAGATTGGCATACGCTACATTGACGATTGAGGGAACATCAATGGCAAAAGCCAGGGCGCGGCGGAATTTGGCATCATCCATCGGCTTCTTGGTAGTGTTCAGGAACAGCACCGCCGTGTTGGCCGAAAGCATGTAAGGCGGTTTTTCATAGAAAGTCTTGACATAACCCTTCTCGGCAAGCGTGGCAATGCCGGGCAGGAAGTTGTTGCTCAGATCCAGTTCGCCTTTGACGACCATGCCCAGGGCAACATTATTGCTGGAGGTGCGAATATCCACAATGTACTTGGGTGCCGGTTTGCCGAAGATGGAAATTCCCCACCAGTTTTCGTTCCGCACCCAAACGTTGCGGTCCTCGGCATGGGTGAGGTACATGTAAGCACCGGAGCCTACCGGTTTTTCGTTCGCGCCGGTGGTGACTTCTTCCTCACTGCGGCCTTCCCACAGGTGTTTGGGGACAATCGGCAGGTTGAAGAGGTAGTTATCCCATTCCTGATAAAGCGGATCTTTGAAGGTCAGGGTCAGGCTGGTTTCATTGATCACCTTGACGTCGGTGAGCCCGGTGTTCGTCCAGACCGGCGAGAACCACAGGGCTGGAAACCTCTTGCCGAGTTCGAGAGTGAATTTGACATCTTCGGCCGTCAGGGGTTTGCCATCGCTCCAGGTCAAGCCCTTGCGCAGAGTAAGGGCATAGGTGGTGGGGTTGGTCCACTCCCCTTTTTCTGCCAGCCAGGGGATGAATTTGTCGGTCAATGGATCGTAATTGAAGAGGAATTCGTAGAGAAAACCGATTGTACCGGTGGTGTTGGCCAGCATGCCCGGCTGGAAGGGATTCCAGGTAGAGGCCGGCCCCCAGGCCGCGCCACTGACGTAGAGCGTTTCGTTGCGCGGATAGCTGGTTGGACCCGGTTCAGGGGTGGCCACCACCTCGACAATCTGAGTCTCCACCACTTTCTTTTCCACTTCAACCGTCTGGATGATGGTTGCGGGAGTGGGTGTGGCAGTGGGACCGCAGGCAGCCAGCAGCAGGCTGGCCAGAATCAGCCCCGTGAATAGATACAAAGCAAACTTACGCATGGTTCCTTTCTCCTTTCTTCAGGAAAAACAAGGGTTACAGGGTTTTTTGAGCGGTGTTGGGTCGGGTTTCTTTGCATCCATCTCCTCCAGGATGATCACCTCCTTTAAAATTTTTAGAAAAGATCAAATTGTTTTGGGAGCGCTCCCAAAATTACGTAAAATTTTTCATCCCTGCACAACGCGGCGTTTTAATGCGCCGCAGGAATCGCGAATCACCAGTTCGGTATCCATGATGATTCGGCGGGGCGGTTGCACCCCATTTTCGATCAGATCGAGCAGCACCTCCACTGCCTTGAAACCCAACGGAGCAATCGGCTGACGCACGGTGGTCAACGGCGGTGTAGCCGAGGCTGCCATTGGCAAATCGTCAAAACCAACCACGGCAATATCTTCGGGAACGCGCAGCCCCGCTTCGCGGATGGCGCGCATTCCGCCAACCGCCATCGCATCCGAGGCGGCAAAAACCGCATCCGGGCGGGCTGGTAGCAAGGCCTGCATGGCGTAATACCCCCCTGCCTCGGTGTAATCGCCTTCGGCGATCAGTGCAGGGTCAAGTTTTCTGCCCCGCTCGAAAAGCGCGCGGGCATAGCCTTCTTTGCGGTCAATGCTCACGGTGGAATTGCCGGTACCGGCGATCGTGGCAATCCGCTGGTATCCCAGCCGAATCAGGTGACTGACGGCGTTGTAAGCCGCATTGACATTATCCACGTCCACAAAACTCACCCCGTCGGCATGGAAGGGCCGGCCGATGACAACCAGAGGGATGTTGGAAGCCAGCAAGCGGTCCATCAGTTGATCACCAATCTGCCCGGACTGGAGCAGGACGCCGTCCAGCATCCCGCGCCGCGAGATGCGCGGGTAAATTTTGGCCTCATCCTCGGAGCTGCCGACCAGAAAGAGGGCAAGCGAGTAGTTGAAATGATTGCACGCCTGAGCAATCCCCTGCGTGAGCCGGGGAAAATACGGGTCACTGAAAAAGGAACTGACACTGCGCGGCAGCACCAGGCCGAGCATGAGCGACCGTTGCGACGCCAGGGTGCGGGCGGCAGCATTGGGATGAAATCCGGTCTGGCGAATCACCTCCAATACGCGCTGACGCACTTCCTCGCGCACATTGGGATGGTCATTGAGGACGCGCGAAACGGTAGAGCGAGATACACCTGCCTGACGGGCAATGTCTTCCAGAGTCAGATTGGGCATAACGGATCGCTTGAAAAGGAATACGGGGAACGAGGCTGGGAGACGATGATGTTGGAAGCGCTCCCAATCAATTTCATTATAGGAAAATTATGAACATTTGTCAATCAGTTATTTTTGAATTATGTCTTTTAAAATTTTAAGATTTACTAAAGACCTGGCATTTCTCTCCATTTTC
>NZ_JBRCOK010000094.1:0-11722 GCF_053501535.1 Bellilinea sp.
GCGTCGAAGCGCATCCAGTCGCGGTCGGCGGCCGGGCAAAGTTGTTGTTCCAGACCGGTTTCATACGGCAGGAAAATGGCGCCCGCACGCTGGTCATTGGCCGGTTCGTCGCTGCCGGCGGTGCAGCTAACCGGCAGGGTAGTTACCTGTCCACCGGCAGGCCAATCCTGCACATTGCCGGCGCGGTCCACCGCGCGGATGCGGAATTCAACCTTTTGACCGGCCTGTCCAAGGAACCAGACGCTGCCGCTTTCGCCGGTCGGTTTGACGTTCCAGTCCTGCCAGCCGCCGTCGTTGATGCGATACTGAAATTCCACACGGCTGATGCCGGAAACATCATCCTGCGCGCTCCACGCCAGTCGTACGGCAGTCGAGCCGCTGGGGTTGGGCAGGCTACCGCTCCACTGCGCGGTGGGTTTACCGCCGTCAATTTGCAGGTTCAACCGCCAGTCGCCCCAGATTTGCCCGCTGGTGCTGCGCGCCTGAGCATAGATCGTTCCGCCCACCATTCCCCCGAACCCGGCCGGGTTGATGTTGATGCTCCAGCCATCGCTGCCGTTGGTGTCGCTGCCAATCAGCTGCCAGCTGCTGTTGGCGGCGTCCGGCGCGCGGTAGTAGAAATCCACCTGACTGATACCGCTGGCCTGGGCGTTGACCTCAACCCGCGCTTCAAACGGGCCTCCAGCAATCCAGTTTGAAGCCGGAATTATGAAACGCAGGTACGGCGAGGTGTTGAATTCCATCAGGCGCAGGACGTAGTAGTAATCCGCGCCGCCTGCACCGGGGTGATCCCAGGCCTTGACGCGCAGATAGTAGTTGCCGGTGTAAGGCAGGGTGATTTCGATGCGAGAGTCCTGATTCTGCTGGTAGACAATGTCGTCATTTTCGGTGATGATGCCGCCGCTGCTATCCAGCAGGTAGAGGTAGGGGTCCAACTGCGAGCCGATGGCTTTGGCGTTGACTTCAGCCCAAATGCTCTGCCCCTGAAAACCGAAGAACTGATAGTACATCTGGCTGCCGGGCACGCACAACGTTTCGCCGACCACGGTTTCGCCAATGTTGACCCAGCGGGCGGCGGACAGACTGGTGTTGGCCGGATTGACGGCACAACCGCCGGTGGGCTGGGTGTTCAGAATCTGGAAATTGTCAATTTCCCAGCCAACTCCTTGATTGTAGTTGTCGTCCAGTGTGTTGAAGTAAAAGCGGATGCGAATGGTGCGGCCCAGATACGGGCTGAGATCCATGTTGGGGGTGTTCAGCCAGGTATTGGCGGTGGGCGGGTCATGGTAAAACTGTCCCCAACCGGGCAGGTCGCTGAACGGTCCGCCATCCACCGAGATTTGCAGACGGCGCTGATCCCACCACTGTGCAGGCGATTCCGTGCGGTAGCGGTAGTTGAAGTAGAGATAGGGGCTGCCGCTTTCCGGCAGGCGGATGGGCGGGGAAGTCAGGCTGCCCCGGCCGCTGTAGGAGCTGCCGTTGCCGTAGCGCCAGTGTGTACCGGTATGCTGCCAGCCGCCGGTGGCGTGCCAGTCGCCGTTGTTGGTGTTCATGTTGTCGCTGTAGGGTGCGGTTTTCAGGTTGTTGTTGGGCAGCGCGGCGCTGGTGACGGTGAAATTGACCCAGTCGGTGCGGTCGGCGCAATTGGCGCCGCTGGCGGCCACTCTGGCGCAGCCGCGTACCGAATAATTGCCGGGCGGCAGGCTGCCAATGGAAACGGCCGGGAAGGACAGGTTGTCATAACTCTGGTACAACTGCCCATCGCGGTTTAGGGTGAAACCGTAGCCGGTTGCCGAGGGTGAGGACATGAACAACGTGATCGAATCGGTTGCCGGTATGGATACGCCGCCGGTCGGATAGATGAGCGACGATGCGAGGCCGGTTGAACTGCGCAATTGTACTTTGAGAGAGGAGGCTGTCTTGGCGCCGATGGGATTGTCGGCCAGATTGGGATCATCCCGCTCGAAGGCTTCGGCGCGCCCGCCG
The DNA here is from genome assembly GCF_053501535.1 of Bellilinea sp. Classification (NCBI taxonomy): domain Bacteria; kingdom Bacillati; phylum Chloroflexota; class Anaerolineae; order Anaerolineales; family Anaerolineaceae; genus Bellilinea; species Bellilinea sp. Next base: position 1,987 of record NZ_JBRCOK010000094.1, read on the forward strand.
TAACCGGTGTAGTCGTACAGCACGGCGCGCACGTTGCTGCCAACCCGGATAGACTGGGTGTTGTTGCTGCCGACGGGTGAGCCGCCGGTCGCCAGATCCGGCACACTGATATCGCCGTTCCACAGGTACTCGCGGCAGCTGCCCTCAAAATTCGGCTGGCTGTAAAGGATGATTTTGTTCTCCGTCAGTGTGCAGGTTGGGGCAGCCGCCGGGCAGTTGTACTTCTTCAGCACGGTGCGCAGCCCCTGCGGCTGGATGGTGACATTGCCGTGATTGTCCCAAACCCGCAGGGCAATATCCACCGGTCCGTTGGGGATACCGGCGGCGCACAAATTTGCCTCCACTGCAAAGGGGGTTTGGGTAAAGCCGCTGCCCACGTCTTTCCAGACTCCGTCCAACCCGCGGGCAATGATTTGAATGTTGGTTACCTGCTGGTCATCCCAGGCGGTGCCCGCCACCAGCACGGTGGGCGCGGTCACTTCTTCACCGGGCGCCGGTAGGTTCAACGAGCCGGCCGGCGGATTGGTGCCGATGTTGCCGGAGGTGTAGCGGTTGCCGGGGTTGCACTGATTGCCGTAGGCCGACCAGTTGGCGGCTTCGAAACAGGTGCGCGGGCGGCCGTCGTTGACTGCCACATCATCGAAGCGGATATCTACAGAAGTGCCCCAGTACGAATTGGGGTTGGTGTGGACGTGAAAGTGCAGGTGGCTGCCGCAGGAAGCGCCGGTGTTATCCACCAGCCCAAGGTATTCCCCCTGCTGAACAATGGCGCCGACAGTACGAAGCCGTTCCGGGATGCTGTTTTGGGCAAGATGCAGGTACAACTGATAAGTCCATGGGGTGGTGCTGCGGTCTTCCAGCACAATGTAATTGCCGACCGTGCCGTCACCCGGGCAGGCGGAAGGCGAGCGGGTGGGAATATCCCACTTGACCCGTTTGACAATCCCGCCCTTGGCGGCCAGAATGGACCAGTTTTGATTGGGGCTGTCCTCGGCAAAATCCCAGGCATAACGGCAGTCCACCCAGTTGGCGCAGGTGCTGTGGCTGACCGACTGCGAAACGCGGTGTGAAACACCGGCCGGCCAGGGCAGCTTGTAGCCGCGGTAAACGGTGGTGGTCAGGATGCTCTTATCCTCGCTGGGGGTCATGTACATCTGACGGACTTCATCGCTCAACAGGTCCTGCGGGACTTCCAGCAGGGTTTCTCCCCATTCATCATCAGCCTGCAGGGTTACATCCCACGCCTGAATGCCCTTTTGTCCCTCTGCAGGTGCGCTCAGCCGGGCGATGGCCAGCCCCGGCTCCCCTTCAATGAATTGACCGGTATCTGGATCCACAAAGGCAAACCAGATCAGCGCAAGGCTGCCATCCGCCGAGTATTCCACATCCACCACACGCGGTTCATACAGCAAGAACCCCAGCGATTGGATGCCGATTTGGTTAATCCGCTGATCCAGCGCAGACTGCAACTCAGGGGGCAGACTGCTGACCGGCTCGCCCGGCGGTTCGCTGGCGGCCAGCGCCGGATGAGAGGAGACCAGTACCACCAACAGACTGATCAGGACAAGGCCATTGAGAACAACAAAACGAGGGATTTTCATCGTACCTCCGCTGGGCTGAACAAAACCTTCATCTATCCCTGACCCTGTTAGGGTAACAAGGTTCGTGCCAGTGTGGGGATGAAATGCCCTTGCAAAAATGTTGGGCGGCGGGTTGAAGCTGGCGGCGGGCAGCGGGGCGTCAGGGGGTTGTTAATGGACGGTTTCGGGATTCGATAACTGGACGATTAATGTCTGCAAAGCGACTTGAAAATCTGCCTGGCCTGATTTTACCAACCGGTCGGTTTCCAGCAGAAGCCGGTAAGCGCTTTCCAGTTTTGTAAGGCTGAAGCGCTTTGCCTGACGGATCAGGTTTTCGGCGCTGAAGGTATGCACTTTGAGGTGTTTTGCGAGCGCCTCTTTTGAAACAATCCCCTGCTCGATGGCCTCGCGGGTCAGAATCAACAGCCGGTACTGGCGGATAATCATTCCAAACAGGCGGGCGGGGTCTTCCTGCTCCAACAGCACCACCAGTTGTTTCAGGGCGGTACGCGCCTCGCCAGCCGCAATGGCATCTACCATTTTGAATACATCGGCCTGACCGCCGGAGGCGGCTGCTTCCTGCACATCCTCCACATCCACCGCCCGGCTGAAGTTGACATAGGTCAGCAGCTTGCGAATTTCCTGCACGGCGATGCCGGTATCGTTGCCGGTCAGGGCAGCCAGCTCGGCAGCCGCGCGCGGGGTGAACTGACCGCCTTCCTGTTTGGCGCGGCGCAAAATCCAATCGGTCATCTCGTGCGGGCGTGGCAGGCGCAGTTCACGCACCGTAACCCGACTGCCGGCAGTCCTTGCCCAATCCAACAGCAGTCTACCGCGTTTCTTGTCATCCATGATCTCCCAGCCTTTGCTGGAGCCCTGATGGGTATCGGGCACAATCAGCGCCAGGCGGGTGGTCGGCGGCAGGCCTTCCAGCAGGCGGATCAACCGCTGACAGGCTTCGGGGCGGTTAAAGCGGATAAATGGGTTGCGCAGGATGACCAGACGCTTTTCGGTCAAAAAAGGGAGCGCGTAGGCTGCCGCTTGAATCTGATCCTCTGTGATGGCGCGGTTTTCCAGATCGAACCGGCTCAGGTTGAGGTCGGCCAGCGCCGGGTCACCGCCGGCAGCGGCTTCCAGTTGAACGGCGGCTTCGGCGATTGCATGAAAATCGTCACCGTACAGCAGGATGACCTGAGCGTCAGCGGCGGATGGCTGCATTTCGAAATCCGTCAGGAGCGGGTGTGCACGCGATACAGCGGAATCCCGCGTCGTTCAAAGCGGTCAATTCCAACCACATGCAGGCCGTTCAAATGGGCGTCGGTGGTGGCAACCGCCTGCAGCCACGGCCCCAGCGGTCGGCTGAGGATGAGACTGAGGGTGACCAGCACGGCTGCCAGCGGCAGACGTTCCCAGCGGCTGCGGTTGGAACTGCCGGTTCCCAGCATGGCGAGGAAGGCAGCCAGCGCCGCAACCAGTCCGCTGGCGGCAAAATTGGTGCCGCAATTGGGATGAATGGCCAGGTAGGCTTCGCCCTGATTGAGGCGGGTTTCAGCCTGATGGATGGCTTCCTGGAGGTCGTCAAAATCCACCTTGCCGATGATCCAGAATCCGAGCGAATCGGAGTAACCTGCCAGACGCAGGCGCGGGTTCTGTGCGCCCAAAATTTGCAGGGTGGCATGTTCAAGGGCGTGGTTGCGGCGGATGTGAGAGGGGAGGATGGGTATGGGCATGGGTTTCACCTGTAAATTATAGACTTTCCTTTCCAGAGTTGATTTTGACGAGTTTTTCCCAGTCGATCTTTCCGTCCAGTGAAAATTGATTCGCAAATTCGATTGTAAATTGGTTCAGGATGCGATCATATTCCTGATAAAACTCGTCATTTTTCTGTTTTGCCTGCCAGCCAAGCGGCTCAATCAGATCAATATATAAACGGGTGTTGCCGGAGATAAATTCCCAAAATGCCTGACCACACAATTTCAAATAATCCCCTTTGTCAGGGTTGGCATCTTTTCCATAACAGCATCCGTTGACGGCTTGAATATGAATGCCCGGATTGTTCGACCGCAAAATTCTTTGGGCTTTCTTGAAATTCTCGACCATCTTCTTGACCTGACTGCTGTTTCCCCAATTTGGACCGGACTTGATGGAAACCAGATAATGAGTGCCATCTTTGCTGAACTCCAGGTCAATTCCCTCGGCCGAAGATTTACGGCCTTGATAGGTTTGGCTGCAAACAAATACCGCAAGGTTTTCTAAAAACTCTCCAAAAATGGTTTCTTCTTGTGAAGACAGGTGAGCATCCAGTAAATGTTTTACTAATTCATGAAATGTGTTGATGTTTTTTGCTCGAAATAAATATGGATTTTTTCGCTTCAAAATTTGAATCAGTTTTAATTTTCTCAGGCTTTCTGCCCGCCGTTCGTGAAATTGATTGATATGACTCTGGATGTAATCTCTGATTTCATTCATTTGAAGCGGCATTGTAGGATTCCTTTTCTTCTAACAGGGTTAGTTGAAGAGCAGGCATCTCATATTCCAGTGGGATCGTGGATTGTGCCAGATGGTAATATTCCGGCAAAATCTCAATACCGATGGCATTCCTTCCCATTCGTTGTGCAACACGGATCGTTGTACCCGAACCCATAAATGGATCGAGAACCCAATCTCCACTTTGGGTGAACAGTTTGATAAACCATTCCGGTAATGGTTCTGGAAAGACTGCGCTGTGATTGCGATTGCGCGTTTCGGTCGCCATATGCAGCACATTGGTCGGATATGCTTTTTCGCGGCCGATCCAATTGGCAATTCGTTTGCCGAAGCCGCTACCCACACGGGATGGATCGCGCACCTGATCGGTGGCGCTAAGATTGCGCAGCCGTTTATCTGCCCAATTACCCATGGGCACCATCACCGCTTCCTGAAACATTTTGAATTTGCGGGTCTTGTTGAATTGCAGCAAACGTTCCCAGGCATCACGGAAACGATTGGGCCATTTGCCCGGGTAGGAATTTTTTTTATGCCAGATAAATTCTTCTGTCCACAACCAGCCTTGCTTTCGCATTTCAAGGATTAACTCAATGACGTAGGTATGCCGTTCACCGTTAACTACTTTTTCTTTGATGTTGAGGATGAATGTGCCGTCCGGTTTGAGTACCCGTAAAAGTTCTGCTGAAATGGGTAAAAACCATTCCACATACTCCTCTGGCCGGATTCCGCCATAAGTGTTTTTGCGACTGTCTGCATACGGCGGTGAGGTAAAAATGAGGTCTATGGAATTGTCCGGCAGGTGTTTTAATTCTGTACGGCAATCGCCCAGTATCAATTTTGCAGTAACGCTGCTCATCGTACGCCCTTTTTCCACTGCTATTTATAACACGTTCTGCGTGGCTTGCAGGTAAAATGATAGCAGAAATTGGTTTAGCGGTTATGCAGAGAGGCGGTGAAAAATGCTGGTCAAAATTGGCAGCTTCAACTTGAACAACCTGTTTTCACGCTTTAACTTCAAGGGGCGCATCGAAGCCATCCTTGCCGGTGATACCGGCCTGAGCGTGACCTACACCTTTGACGACCCAGAGGAGTACGCCATCCGTTCCTTCATGGGGCGGTTGGTTAAAGAGAAAGACGAAGCAGCCACCGCCCTGATCGCCCGCCGCATTCTGGAAATGGATGTGGATGTGCTGGCCGTGCAGGAAGTGGAAGACCTGCCGGCATTGCAGCATTTCAACCGCACCTGGCTGAAAGGTTTGTACCCGTTTCAGGCGCTGGTGGAGGGTAATGACCCGCGCCTGATTGATGTGGGTGTTTTGAGCAAACTGCCGATTGGCGCGCTGACCTCGTGGCGTTTTGCCTCCCACCCTGCTGAACCGGATTCGCCCATCTTCAGCCGTGACCTGCTGGAGGTCGAGATTCTCGACCCGCGGCGGCGAAAACGGCTGTTCACGCTGTTCAATACGCACTTGAAAAGCCAGTATGTTGCTCCGAATGAAAACCCAATCACCGGCAAACAACGCGCTGACCTGACCCGCCGCCGTCAGGCGGAAGTGACCGAACGTGTTTTGCTCGAACGCACCCGCCCCAACAGTGCCTTTGTGCTGCTGGGGGATATGAACGACTCGCCCGAATCGGACTGCCTGGCGCCCTTTGTACAGAGCCGCGCGCTGGAACTGGTCAACGGGCTGACCACTGCGCGGGAAACCCGCCCGCCGCGCCGCGACAACCCGCCGCCCCCCAGCCCGCTGTGGACGCACCGCTACAAAGCCAGCGGCCAGCCGGCGCGCTATGAGCTGTTCGACCAGATTTGGCTCAGCCAGAAGCTGGCTCTGCGCCAGACGGCGGCCTGGATTGGCCGGCGGGAAAAACTGGGCGGGGATGGCAGCGACCATGACCCGGCGTGGGTTGTGCTGGATGTTTGAAAATACCGCCTAATCCTCCAGCGGCTCCAGTACTGCGCTCAACTGGGCGGTGCTTTCCAGAATCAAGTCGGCGCCGGCGCGGCGCAGTTCTTTTTCTCTGCCGAAGCCGCATAACACCCCCACTGTTTGCGCACCGGCTGCTTTTCCGGCGCGGATGTCCACCACCGTATCGCCGACCATCAGACAGTTGGCCGGACTGACCCCCATCTGCCCGGCTGCCCAAAGCACCGGATGCGGCAGGGGTTTGGTGTGCGCACAGGTCAAGGCGGTGGCAATCGCCCTGAAATGCCCGCTCAGGTTGAATTGATCTAAAAAGGACAGGGTGGCTTTTTCCCCCCGCGCGCTGACCACTGCCAACGGGTAGTGTTCTTTCAAGCGGGCGAGCAGGTTGTCCACCCCTTCAATCAGCGTGAAGGGAGCGCTCCCCTCGTTTTGATGGCGGAAGAGCCAGTCAACCAGCCGTGCGGCCTCATCATCCAGATGCAGGCGGTCGAGGATTTCATACAGCCAGTTGGCCGGCGATTCCATGCCCATGATCAACCAGCGCGCCAGCCGCCGGTGTTGAGGCAGCCGCAGCGGGCGCAAGAAACCCGCCAGCCGCTCAACCCAGCGGTCGTCTGTGTCGCTCAGCGTGCCGTCCACATCGAAGCAAATTGCCTGAATGCGTGCCAGATCGAGAGGCATTTTTACCAGCCGGAGGGTTTGAGCAGCGGGATATCGGCTTGGCGCGGGACAATCAGCCACAGGGTTTGATTGCTGCGCTGCTGGAAGAAAACCACTCCATCGCCAGTTTCCTGCCAGAGCCAGCCGCGCTGCAAATCCTGCTGATCGGCTTCTCCCCAGCGCAGACGGGCGTAGGCGGTGAATGCCTGACGGAATTCACCCGCGTCGCGTTCGCTTTCCCATTCGCTGAGCAGTGCCATGACCGGTTGACGGGCGGTTTCATCCCAAAACACGGCGTAGGCATCGCCGCCCCAGCCGGCTGCCGCCTGACGCGCCAGTTCATCGGCAATCCGCCAGTTTTCCTGTACGCCATGCGCCAGAATCAGGTAGGTGTACCATTCGCCCATCACACCGCGGTCCAATTCGCTCAGCGGGCGGTTGAGCAGGCCGGTGAACTGCGGCAGGCTGAGGGTTACCGGCCGGTCGTCCGGATATTTTTCGGGATGCAAAATCATCTCGGTTGAAACGGGAGGATTGGCAAAGGCTGCGTCAATGGCGTTGTATCCGTCCTCCTGGAAGAGGGTCAGCACAAAGTCCACCCCTTCGCGGTAGGGGAAGGCAAAATCTTCACGCAGGAAGGAAGGTGCGGAATCCAGCACCGGGCTGGAGTAGCTGGCGTAAAAAGCCTCAATATCGCGGCGGTCCTGTGCCGTACCGTGCTGGTAAAGCCAGTACTGCTCGGTCAGGCTGGCATCCCCTTCAATGAGCGCCTGAACTGCGGCGCAGTACTCGCTGTCTTCCTTGCAGGAATCGGGGTTGATTTTGAGACCTTCACGCAGGTTGTAATGCTGGTCTTGCAGGGCGTGGGTAAATTCATGCGCATAGGTAGAACGTTCCATGCCGCCAAAAGTACCCCCCTGCACCACATACATCTCTTTGGTTTCGCTGTCGTAAAAACCGGCTACCTGTTCGCTGTACAGTTCGAGGTACAGGCCGTAAAGATCAAAGTCGCTGTTCAACAGCCCAAAGACGGAAAGCACGCGGGCGTCCTGAGCGGCTTCTTCTGCGGTATAGTCTTTAAGGAAATTTTCTTCCACATGTTTGCGCAGTTCTTCGCTGTTCATCAACTGGCGCTTCACCGGTTCAAGCAGCGGCAAACCGCGCAGCGCTGCAACCTGCTGCTCGATCCGTTCCATCTGTTTTAAGATGGCTGCATCTTCGGCGGTCAGCGGTTTTGTGGGAGATGGTGAAGGGGTTTCCTCCGTGGTGATTGCGGGGGTGGCGGTTGATGTGGCTGCGGCTTGCGGGGGTGTAACCGTTTCCGTGATGAGGCTGCTGAGCGGCGTTGGTGAAGACCTCAGGTTGTTTTGCCAGAGTACACCGGTAGTAACGCAGATCACGGTCAAGCTGCCCAGGCAAAACAGCGCCAGCAGCACAACCAGCGAAAGCAAAATTCGTTTGTTCATCACGACACCTTAGTTTTGAGTGACAAAATTGAGCGCGTACTGCGCATCAAAATAGCCCGGGCGGGCTTCCAGCGCTTTTTGAAAACTTTCAATCGCCTTTTGGCGGTTGCCCGCGCGGTACTGCGCCCAGCCGTGCCATAACAGGGCTTCTTCGGCATTGGGGGTGATTTTGAGGGCGTACTCGGTCAATGCCAGCAAGTCGGCATCCCGCCCGGTATTGAAGTAGGCAAAAAACGGCCCAAACTGGTAGCGCAGCATGCGCTGCGGCAGGCCGGCGGCGCGGGCGCGGTCATAGGCCTGAGCGGCTTCGGCGTAGGACTCAAAATAGACGAGATTACTGCCCAGATTGAACCACGCAAAGCCGTTATTGGGGTCTTGCTGAGTTTCGCGGCGGGCGGTTTCCAGGGCGCGTTTGCGGTTTTCAATCGGGTCCCAGTCCTCTCCCAGCAGGTTTTTGACCATTTCTTCCTGCTCGGGGAGGAAAGCAAAGAAGTAGACGCGGTTGAACGACTGCCAGTTCCTGTCCAGTTCTGTGTAAGGAATGCGTTTGTTGGCGCCGTAAAACGAGTCCTGGCCGGTAAAGGTTTGGGTGGCATCGTCGTAGCCGGTGACCAGCAGGTAATGCCCGGCCCAGCGGTCATCGTTTGGCCAGTAGTATTCCTCAAAGTAAAAGCTTTCCTCAATCACCACCGGCAAACCGGCTGCAATGAATTGTTTGAGCAGTTCAACCGTACCGCCCACCCGGAACTCGCTGCGCAGCCAGCCGGCGTAATTGCGGGTAAAGTAGAGCAATTCTTCAATGTTGACATTGCGATCCTGCGGAATGGGTTTAATCACATCCGAGATGGTGAACTGGTCGCCTTTCCAGCCAAAAAAATTCAGATACATGGAAAGGGTTGCCGGTCCGCAGTTGTTGATGTCCTGCTTTTCCCACGGCGGGGCGGGCAGCTGCACCTGGGCCGGAATGGGCGTGGGGGTTGGGCGGGGTGTTGGTGAGATCAGCGCTGTGGGTGTGACGGTTTCGATTGGAACTGCGGCAGCCGTGGGCGTTGGGGTGGCGGTCGGCTGGTCTATGGGCATGGCCTGCGCCGGCAGGGCGGTTGGCATGGCCTGAATGGGCTGTAAAATGCCGCGCAGATAAGTGCGGGCAATTTCAACCCGCCAGGCAATTTGAGAATGAAAGGGGGAAAACGGGCTGGTGGCCAGCCAGGCGGCAAGCAGCGCGACAGCCAGCGCTGCCAGCCAGACCGGCCAGGTTTTGGAACGCTTTTGATAGGGGATTTTCTGGTAACGCATGGCGTTGATTTTACCAGTTTTACCCGCTCTTTAACCGGAAGTCAAACTTATACACCAATTCATGGCGGTGTTTTTTCCAAGACAGATATAAGGTTCTTTAAGTTGTTTTTTCTCCTTTCCAAACGGGTATAATAATCTCATGGAAAGCAGCCAACTCATCCCCCAGCGGATTGCCATCGGCTATCATCCGTTCCTGATAGACGCTCCGCAGGAAGCCGAGCAGATTGCCCGTTTTCTGCAGGGGCGGGGCGTTCAGCAGGTGATCAGCGCGCCCATGCCCGATAAGGCCTTTCGCCAGCAGATCAGAGATGGCAAATTT
>NZ_JBRCOK010000095.1:0-43980 GCF_053501535.1 Bellilinea sp.
CAGAAAAGGCGCCTGCCAACAATAATACAAAAATTGTATAAAAAATTTTTTGGGTTTTTGATATGGGTGTTATTTGGATAATTGAAGCGGCTATCAGAAGCCAGATTGCCACGAGCAAGGGGGATAGAATTCTGTCATCTAATGGGGTGTTGGCATCAACAAATGAAATGGAGGCAATGAGGAAAAGAGGGTAAACCAACGCAAAGGTAGATAAAAGCCCCTTGAGCCATTGTCCTTCTTTTCTGATGATGCTTTGCCGTGTTCGAAGAATCAACAAACAAGTTATGATAATTGCGCTAATGATTCCAGTCTTCACAAGTCCCGGCAAACTAACTGGTATCAAGAACCAGCCTGCTATCGTATCCAATCCTTGTTGAAAATGAGCGCGAGTTATTGGATGGAATTCCAAACCGCGGTTGGCAATGTTGCCGCTGATCCTCAAATTACGAATGATCCATACGCAAAAAACAGACAACCCCGGCAAAGCAACCCGTAGACTTTCCTTTAGTCGAACCGAAAAATTTCCTGGTGTCAAAATAAAAACTGCAATAACAGCAGAAGCAATGAAGGCTAACCCACTGTAGCGTGTAAGCGCGGAAAAACCTAATACAGTGCTACCAACAAGGATCAAGCCGTTTTTCGAGTGAGCAACCCCGTGGGAGATCAGCAATAAACCACCAAAACCCGTCAAAAGGAATAATGCTTCAGACCAGGCCATAAGGTGAATGGTAAGAAAGGCGTTGCTGAAGGCGAGAGGAAATAAAAGGAATAAACCTAACGAGCGTGCCTCAGTTAAAAAGCGACGCAGAATCAACCAAAAGATTGTCAAGTTGCCTGCCAACAAAAATACATGCAGCCATCGGCTGGTTTGAGGAATTGTTCCGCCAAACATCCCACTTCCCGCCAGAAAGAGAGGATAAAGAGGGGGGTAAAAGGTTAAGCTTTGACCGGGAGAAATTCCAAAGGGAACTGTCAGTCCTTTTCCAGAGAGCAAGTTGTTTGCCACGCCGATATAAGTCGCGGAATCTGGTGATGTGCCTATTCCCCAGCGAGTTGTATAAAGTATAGTTCCACCGATTGTAAGTATCAGTATTACAAGGAAAAGAGGATGTATGATTTTGTTGTTATTAAGAAATGATGATGAATTCTTGGTTATCTGCATTTTACAATTCTTAATTTTTGAAAACTTTGTTCGAGATTTGTTTTAATACAGTAACCAATACGCCGCGATTAAGCAACCAAGTTGGATCGTATTGAATCCCTTTCCATATATTCCTTTTGATCAGGAAGTAGTTATTTGTTTCAACTCCAATGAAAACATGTTCCATGTGAAGACGCGCTATCATTGTGTTTTTCAATTTTCTTAATTTTGAATTAGTTGGAAGAAGTTTGGAAAAAAGTTCTTCCGTGAATTTGATTGCTGACTCAATAGAATTTTTTGGGGTGTAATTACGAACAATTTCCTCAACCAAGCGTTGATCCTCGATTATTGACGGGAACAGGCTTTGACTACGCTTGAGAAATTTTTGTGCTTCATTAAAATCTTCGTTATAAAAGCCAAGTATGGCGGTTCTTAAGTAATCCCTTGATACTGTGTAAAGAAATTCTGAAGACATATTGTGTGAACCAAAGCGCCTGATGCCTGCGCGTTCAAGGGCAATGGTTTTATTTCTTAATTGTTGATAGCGTTTGGTGTAACTGACTGATTGAGGATGTTGGCGATAGTGATAAAGCACCTCATCGAGATTATATAAATTTGTTATCTCACCCATCCGTAAACAGAGATCGTAATCTTCTGAGTAGCTCATATCTTCAGTAAAAAAATATCCAGCTTGTTCAAAATACCTACGATTAATTACAAATGTTGGCCCGCAGATACACATGTGATCTAAAAGAGTTGTTTGTATTTCATCGTTTTCCACAAGAGTATAGGCTTCTCTGAGCCCGTTGCCGTATTCATCAACCATTAAAACTCTGCAACCTAGCAAACCAATTTCTGAATGTTCTTCTAAATAAGAAATTTGCTTTTCAAGTCTTTGTGGTATAGATACGTCGTCAGCGTCTTGTCGGGCAATAATTTCTCCTCTGGCAATTTTCAATGCGGCGTTAAGAGCTTGACTGGTCCCATAATTAACTGGAAATCGGAAGGCAATTATTCTGTTATCCAAATCCTGATATTTTTTGAGAATATTCCATGTCGTATCATTCGAACCATCATCCACAATAATAAACTCGTAATCCTCATAAGTTTGATTAAGGATACTTGTAATCGCGTCCTCAAGGTATTTTTCCCCATTGTAAACACTCATGATGATACTTACCTTTGGAGAATTTTGCGATTTCGAATAATTTGACGTCATTGCCTGGTTTGCTTGGTCATATTGTGTTTCGTTCAATCTTGTGGATTGAATTATTTGTCAAAAGGGAAACCCTGGTCCAGTAACATATTATTCCAAGATAGAAATGGCCTAACTATACCCGGTTCTTTACCATACCAGCTTCCCGGCCGTGATCCCAGGTCTAAAACTTCAAACACAAGAGCGCTATCGTCTTTGTAGATAATTTTGCTGGTGTTACGTAAAACAAGAAGTGAAATCCGGTGAAATCCTTCATTCAGAAAATTTGCCGGGATATGACAAATGCTTCTGTATAATCCCGGTGCCATTTTTCTATTAATGGCTGACTTTTCATTATCAATGGAAGCGGTGGAAAAAACAACAATTTGTTGTTCGTTATACAGGTGTAAACAGATGTGAATATTAGCATCTGGCACCAAATTCCAATAGTCAATTTCTACTTCAAGTGGAACGTCCATTGAGATGAGATCAGAATTTTGATTTTTCCCCGGTCGAATTTGCATCTTTGAAATTTTGACTGAATCATTTCCTGGCGCAGTTTTAATATCGGGCCATTGTTTTAGGGTCTGTGAATTATAAGTGGATGAGAAATAACTGGAAACTACTTCGCTGGTTGGACCTTCTTTTTCTAACTTACCACTATTAATCCAAAAAACTCGCTCGCAGAGGTTTTGAACAGCAATCATGTTGTGGGAAACAAACAAAACAGTTCGTCCTTGGCTGGCAACATCACCCATTTTTCCCAAACACTTTTTCTGAAAGGCGGCATCTCCAACTGCAAGCACCTCATCCACCAATAATATTTCTGGTTCCAAGTGGGCTGCCACAGAAAATGCAAGTCGGACATACATACCACTTGAGTAGCGCTTTACTGGAGTATCAAGGAATTTTTCAACTTCGGCAAATTGGACAATTTCCTTGAATTTTTTGTCAATCTCAGCACGCTTCATTCCAAGCACTGCTCCACTGAGGTATATATTTTCCCTGCCGGTCAATTCGGGATGAAATCCTGTGCCCACTTCCAGAAGGGAACCGACCCGACCGTGAATTAATGCTCTTCCAGAAGATGGTTCGGTTATGCGGGAAAGAATTTTTAATAAAGTGCTTTTACCAGCCCCATTTTTACCAATAATTCCAATTACTTCTCCTTGGCGAATCTTGAAGGATACATCACGTAACGCCCATATGACTTCATCTTCAGTTGGATTGCGAATAGAATCAACCAGATAGCGGAAGGGAGAGGTAAAAAGCCGAAAAGGGCTTCTTTTACCTGTTTTTTGAATTTGAGATTTACCAATACGATATATTTTGGAAATATTTTCTGCTTGAATTACAATATCGCTCATAAAATATCCACCACATTTCTTTCAGTTCGACGAAAGATATATGCACCACTAACCAATGCAAGGAATACTAACCCAACAGCACCCCAGAAAATCCAGCTTGGTGGATCTCCACTACCAAACAATGCCCATCGAAAACCTTGTATGACACTGGTCATTGGATTCAGTAAATAAATTAAGCGCAGCGGTTCAGGCACCTGACTGACTGGGTAAATAACCGGTGAAAGATACATTAAAGCTTGGATAAGGAAATTTACAGCAAAGGAAACATCTCGGTAACGCACTGATAAGGTCGCTAGCCATAAACCAACCGCTAAAGCATAGGCACCTGCAACAATTACCAGAAAAGGTGTCCACAACATCTCAATTCTAAGAGGTATTCGGTAAATTATGAGTGCAACTCCTATGATTAAGAAAGCGGCAGCAAAATCAACCAAACCTGAAACAGCTCCCGCAATAGGAATTACCATTCGAGGAAAATAAACTTTTGAAATTACTTGTAAATTATCAACCAGGCTTCGAGATGCCCTAATCACAGCGTTGGAAAAGTAGCCCCATGGAAGTAAGGCTGAAAGTGCGAAGAGGGGGTATGGGATTTCGTCCGAAGGGATGCCCACTATATAACCAAATACAAAGGTTAATAAAAGCATATTTAATAATGGTCTTACAAACAGCCAGGAAAGACCAAGTGCAGTTTGACGGTATGCGCCTTGAATCTCGCGCCAGATCAGAAACACAAGTAGTTCTCTGTATTCCCAAACATCAATCAGACCAAGACTTGCCCATCCTTTGGATGGTTGGATTACCGTCCAGGATTTGTCGGTTTGAATTGTTTCCATTGGATTGCGGTTGTGTTCGGTTGTTACCCTTGAAATTTGAGACATTACAACCTCAAATCTTTCTGTGAAGTATTCGATTGCGAAATATCACTACGGAAATAATAACGGCAATCGGGAAGATTATCCCCAAATAAATTGGAGAAGCCGGGTTGGATGGCGGCCTTGTGTTGCTGAAGGTGTCGGTTTGGGTAGAAGTGGGGTTGAAAAGCAAAGTTGGTGATTGAGTGCTTGCGAGTATTGGTATTTCTGTTGGAATAAGTGTCGTTGTTGGCCACGGGGTCGGAGACAGGGGAGGGGCATCCAAAATTGTTCCTGTCATTACCATGATCTCATAAATCTGGCTGCCATACCATGCAGCAACAATGGTATTCCCATTGATTATGGTAACAGCTGGATTGGTCATGTTTTCATCACCGCCATAAACTGAGGCAATGGTGGGGGGGCTCCACCGTTCCTCCCCCAGATAAACGCTATGCCATAACCCCAATCTTTCTCCATAAATATCATAACCTTCACGAACGCGATTAGCCAAAAAGGCATGTAGCCGTCCATTACTGTCAAAGGCAAATTGCACTGCCCCATTATCACCGATCAGCGAAGGAAATACATCAAAGGGTTTTGTCCATGTCTTTCCACTATCATAGGAATACATTGCTCCGCGATAGGCTCGGAATCCCCCTTCCCAAATAGTAATTAACTGACCGGTGCCAAGAAGGGCCATGTTATTCCAGTCTCGTTCATAATCATTTTGAAGCCGAACGGTCAACGGAAATGGTTCTGCCCATGTTTCACCGTTATCTTCCGAATAGGTGAAGTATATAGCCTGACCGTTTCCTGAAAGGTCCCACTCGGTCCAGGAAATATAAATACGGTTTGGCGCATCAAGCAAAATTCGAATATTGCTTCCGCCCCTATCCGGGTCGGTAAAATTATAAAGATCGCGCGTATCGGACCATGTCGCTCCTTTATCCATCGAGTTCAAGTATGTGATTGCCCGTCCTTCCAATCCGCCAGTTCCCCGCGCATAAACTATATGCAAACCCTGTTCAGCGTTGTAGGCAATATCCGCAGAATATTGTTGTCCGGTAAGATTTCTGGCCAGTTGGAGGGGTTGCGACCAGGCGTTATTATTGGTTGCTTTCCACGAAGAGGCTTGACGATAATAAAGTGCGTAATGAGGAAAGTTTGGCAAAGTCATCCAAATCAGATGAATGGTTCCAGTTTCATCAATCACACCGCGAGGAAAAATGGCAATAGGATTACCATCACTCAAAGGCGAAATATATAAATCAATTGGTTGGGTCCAAATATTTCCATTCCACGCAGAATACATGATGGTATCTGCTGCGTTTCCGGGTGTGGGGCCTGTCTTTTCAGCCCAGAATAAGTGGGCAATTCCAGCAGGATCGGCCAGTAAAAATGGATCTGTGGATGTTGCGGGAGAATTTGAAATATTGACTGGCCGCTGCCAATTGATGTCAACGGCCTGAGCCCCGGTGTGAGAGGAAGGGATCCCAAACCAGATTATGAGCAATAAACATAACGGCAAAAAAATGGAAAGTTTGCTTTTCACGTTTTTTTGATCTTGTTGGAAAAAATTGCAAAGGAAATTCAACAATTAAGTATTTAATTTGTTTAAGAATCGAAATACCAGCACCCCTGCAATAACCAGGATAGAAAAGAACATCCCAATCAAGATACCAATGGTTGGACTTAGACTTGCGGTTGGCGTGACATTGATTGGCTTTGTCGGTTCAATCATGGGTGGGGCATTTTGTTCCGTTGGGCTTGCTGGTTCGCTTGGAATTGAAGGAAAATCATTAGAAGTTGGGGGTGAAGAATCCGGAGTTTCAATCAACGGTAAATCATCCAGCGTTTGACCGGTGAAAATGAGGCGATATTCAGGCTGATTAACCGCAGAGTTGAAAATTTCCACTGGAATAATCACACCCAGATACCCATTCTCGGTTACTAAGGCATTAGGTGAGCCAAGAGCAGAAATTGAGTCGATGGTAATGTCTTTGGCCTGTTGGTTCATCCAATTAGTTTCCCAAATCAGGTGTTGCAGGGTGTAAAGATTTTCGGCCGGTTTTATAATCTGAAGTAAATGAACGCGTCCCGAGGAATCCTCTATTACAGCAGGTGCCCCAATTTTTTCACCAAAAAGCGAAAATGGTTTAATCCTTTCCCATGATTGGCCATTATTGAAAGAGTATTCATGCCATACTTCAACCTGACCGTTATTTGACTCTTGCCAAAACCGGTGAATCGTTCCATTGGCACTCACCAGAATCCGGCTCCAGAAAACCGGCAGATTACTGAGCTGACTGATCTCTACCCAGGTGCGGCCCTGATCTGTGGAGCGACTATAATACAACTCGACTGGTTGCGATCGGCTCGCATTAAACTTATACCGTTTCCAAAGGAGATGGTACTGAAGATCGCTGCCGATGCTCAGTTGCGGATCGTTCATCATTTCAATTTTCAAGGTTGCCCCATCCAAAACTTTTACTGGTTCACTCCAGGTTACCCCTCCGTCTTTGGATGTTGTGAGGTATATGCCTCGGCCTTCATTAATTGGTACAGCATAAACAACCACAATTACTCCGTTGGGATCGACCAGTATGCTTGGAGAGTCGCCGACCTGTGAAGGAGATGAAATTTTTATGGGTGGCGTCCATGAAGAAGCGATTACTGCCTGGTTGGCAGGTACAGCAGAAAAATAAATTTCCCCTTCCAAGCCATCCTTCCAAACCAAAAGCAATTTATTGGTAGCCGGATCAATGCTGGCAGATAATTGATCTAAATAACTGTTGAAGGCTCGTTGAATAGCTATTCGATTAGACCACACTCGCTGGTTCTCCCAGCGAGAATAATAAATGGTGTTTTGCGGCAATCCTAATTCTTCATCACCGGCGAGATTCCAGAAAACATGCACCCAGCCGGCTGTATCGGTAGTGGCTGTAATTGAAGTGAAACGAATATCGCTGTTATTAATTGTTTCAATTGGTTTCCACAATGAACCCTCCTGGAACCAATCACCGATATCATTCATCTTTCTCTCTTTCCACCAAATGTCTTTTCGCTCCAAATCAGATGCCACCAGATTCAGCAAACCATCACTGTCAATTGAGATTTGTTGATTGGTTAATGTCAGAAAAGTGCGGCTGTCAGCATCATATGTTTGAATCATTTCCGACTGTTGCCTTGATTCGCTCCAGCGAAGACCATTCCATGCGGTGAGTAGAATCTGGTCGCGATTACCGGTCATCAAAAGTAAATATTGATTTTGATAATTAAGCAATTCGGATGTTGTGGCACATCCCGGAACTTCTTCAAGTATTCGTCTTGGTTCACTCCAGTTAGCCCCGCCGTCTTCGGAGTATTGAAATGATTGAGAACAGCTCAAACCAGGTTGTCCATCCTGATACACCAGCAGAACTTGATCGGAAAGGTTCGCGATTTGAACATTATAAGGGGTGGTTGGACTGGGACGGGTCAACTGACTGACAATTTCTATAGGCGGCTCCCAATCATTACCTCCATTCAAGGAACGGGCAAAGAAGAGTGCTTTTAGGGGGCGATTCTCCCACGCAAGAAAAACCTGGTTTGCGCCTTCGTTGCCAGTTGCGCTAATCTGTACGTTTGCCGTATCACTATTTAATGAACGGAAATAACGAGAGGTATAAATTCTAACCGGTTGTTGCCACGTGCTGGCGTTTAAGTTTGTCTTTCGATAATAAACACCAGCAGGTCTGTTTTCGCTTTCAATTGTCAGGGCATAAGCCAAATGAACAACCCCGTCAGTATCTGTGACGGCGTCAAAGGCTGCTACACCATCCGAGATAAGTACAGGAGCGCTCCATACTCCCGAATTGCCGAGGTTATCACTATTACTCCACCGATAGTATAAATTTCCCTCGTCGTCAACCCAAAAAGCATGAATCTGATTATTGGCCCCAAGATATAGTTTGGGAACAAATACTTCGCTTGGGGAATTGACGGGTTGAGGCGTTGACCAACTGGTGCCATCGAATCGAGCGTACATTAAATCGTCGAATTCATCCAACCAGAAGATGTGGGTATTCCCTTTGGAGTCGATGACAAATGATGGAGAGCTAGATGAACCCGAAACTGACACATTAATCGGGTTTGACCAGATGTTTTCGTCCTGTGCTAAAGCATCTCTTGGCAAAAGGGCAAGGCATATCATCATTAAAAATATCAGTATATTTTTAAGCATCAAATTTTCCTTAAGAGTATGGGTAATAGGCATAAAGCAACCTTGAATAATCTGCTTACCCAAAAAGTACTCGATAAGATAATCTTCCTGCTTTTTTCTCGACGCCTTCCATGAAGAGCAAGGGGAGAAACAGCGTAATAGCACCAACCACGATTACGATCAGTATTTGAAATGACAGAATTTGTTTAAAGCCGATTGCAATTAACAGGAAGTAAAGGATATTGATAATCATCAAATTTATCAGATATAAACCATAAGATCGTTTTCCTAACCGCTCAAAAAAACGAGCGAAGGGGATCTGGTCTCTATTGATAACCAGCAATCCCAACAATCCAAATAATGGGGTGATGATTTCGATTATTGGAAGATTGGTAAAACCCAATTGTGTTGAAATTGCCAAACCCAACATCAACAAAGTGATTACAAAAACAAAAGTCGGTGACTTGCCGATTTGTTTTTTAAAAGCTTCCGAATTTAAACCGTAAATAATACCCAACGGATAAAAAATGCCCCATAATGCAATCGGCAATCGGATAATTGGTAAGGCAAAGACATTTGCCCAATTCGGGATAACTTCCCCGAATATGTCTGGTCGTAAGAGTACTACGAGAAAAGATTGATAAGACAAAAAAAGAAGAAAGACCAACCACGCTGCTTTTCGTGAAATCCAGATCAGAAAAGGTGCAAGCAGGGTAAAGAAGAAAAGCAATGGCACAAAATTGTTTGGGTAGCCCACAATCAAGGATTTCGCATAGCCAATCATTGTTTGTTGCTTATTAAATAACACATACTCTAAAAGGTAATATAACAAAGACCAAATCAAGTAGGGCAGGGCGATATACATCAAGTTGTTTGGGATTAGCCGAAACATTGACTTGAGGTTTTTTCCCTGCGCTGCATAAACAAAATAACTTGCTGCCAGGAAAAGAAATAAAGGAACAGCGAATATCCCTAATTCCTTTATCGAAATCAAAATAAACTTTTGCCATGGGGGAACAGTAATTTCTTGATTTCTGGCAAATTGCAATCCTAATGTGACGGAATGATTGATGATTACCAGAAGAATTGCAATACCACGCAGCGCAGGGAAATGACGACTCACAAAAAATTATCCTTTACTTATGCCCATTATTCGAAGACTGTGGTTCTTTTTCCAAAAATCCACGCTCCTCTAAAAATTGAATAATCCTATGGGCATTTTCAAGAGGTGAGGAGTTAACCGTTTCCAATGTGATTTCTGGGCTGATTGGTTCCTCGTAAGGATCATCAACACCTGTGAACCCCGTCAACTGACCGCGGCGAGCTTTGGCGTACAAGCCCTTAACATCTCGGCTTTCACACAGGTCAATCGGTGTATTTACAAACACTTCAATAAACTTATCGCTTCCGACCATCTTGCGAACCTCATTGCGTGCAGCCCGATATGGGCTAATTGCAGCACAAATAGCAACCCCATTATGGCGAACAAGTTCACTGGCAACAAAACCTATCCTTAAGATATTCGTATCGCGGTCTTCTCTGGAGAAACCGAGCCCTTTTGACAAATGGGTACGCACCACATCACCATCCAATAAAGTTATCTGACGTCCCCGCTCCAACAATAATGTTGTCAAAATCTCGGCAGTAGTGGACTTTCCTGACCCACTTAAACCCGTGAACCAGATGCAAAAACCCTGCTGGTGACGTGGAGGATAAACCTGTTGAAGAATCTGAGCAGTTTCCGGGCGGGTAAACCATTCGGGCAGCATGATACCCTTCTCAAGAAAATCTTCCCTTATTTGAGTTCCAGAAATGTTGAAAACACGTGCACCCTCGGGAACTTTACTGATTTCTTCGTAACGCTCCTCGTCAGCAAGATAAACCAATTCCTTGAATTCAACCGGTGCAACACCAATTTCCTCTGAATATTGAGCAAGCAGTGTTTGAGCTTCGTAAGGTCCATAGAAGGGATTCCCATAGCTATCTTTGCCAGGACCAGCATGGTCTCTACCAATAATAAAGTGGGTTGCCCCGTAATTCCGGCGGATGATGGCATGCCATAAAGCTTCTCGCGGACCAGCCATACGCATTGCCAAAGGCAACAAACTCAGCAAGGTTCGATTCGGATCGTAGTATTTATTAACCAAAGTGCGATACACTCGCACCCGCGTGTAATGATCAACATCTCCCGGCTTGGTCATTCCCACGACGGGATGAATGAGCAAACTGCCATTGACCTCTTCGGCAGCGCGTTTGGTTAATTCCTCATGAATACGGTGCATTGGGTTGCGGGTCTGAAAAGCAACAACCTTTTCATACCCCATCTTAGAGAGTTTTTCTCTAACTTCAAGAGGAGAAAGTCGTAATTCAGAAAAATCATAATTGGCAGGTAAATTGATTACTTTCATATTGCCAGAAATATAGACTTTACCCCAGTGGAGCATCTCGGAAATCAGTGGGTGACGTGGATCAGTTGTTCCCAAGACAAGACGGGCTTCCCGTTGAGCATCCCAATGAAACACCTCTTCAATTTCCATCACTGCCAGGGTGTTATTTCGTGAATCACACAAATTGATCCGATCAGCAAAAGAAGGTAGTTCTTTTTCATCAATTGGTAAGGTCACCGGGATTGGAAACAAAGTTCCGTTTTTCAGGCGCATTTCAGTAAGCACCCTTTCATAATCCTCTTTTCCCATAAATCGGTCCAAGGGGGAAAAAGCGCCTGTTGCGAGCAACTCAAGATCACATACCGAGCGAGCAGAAATTTGAACGGAAGGTAAGTGCTTGGACTCTTCAATAAGGGCTAATCTTTCTTCTCCCTGTGCCAGTAAATTGATTAATTTACCGCCAAACGGTGATATTAATTCGGTTTGAGTTTTTGTCTTCGTCATTTTTATAAAGTCCTTTGGATTTAAAAATTTCAGGGCAAGATGTGCTCGTTGAAAAGCGCCGGTAGTGTGCACACAGCTCTCACCCTGAATTGGATTAGAATGATGGGGTAAGTTGTAAGGGTGGGCGTCTCAGATATTCGGTTGTCCTCTTCTTTTGTTGAATGTCCAGTGCGATACGATTAACTTGCTCTTCGCTCAATTCGAGCTGTGCAGCAATTTCTGCTGGTGAATATCCCTTTTCAATCCCAAACCAGATCAGGTCTAGCACTTCAAAGGGGAGGCGGAAGAAAAATTCTTCCTGTGTACTGCCGGCACTATAAGTATCCGAAGTGGGAGGTCTTTGCTGAATTTCTGAAGGAATTTCAAGATATTTGGCCAGTTGATATACCTGACTTTTGAATAAATGCAATATTGGACTTAAGTCCACGCCACCATCTCCGTATTTTACAAAAAAGCCAAGATCATGCTCGTTTTTATTGGCAGTGCCTGCAACGGCATAATTTTTTCTTTCAGCATGATAGTAAAGCATAGCCATTCGAGTCCGTTGTTTAAAATTTGAAGCAGCCATAATCTGCAAGAATTCCGCGGTGGGGATTCGCTTTGTAATTTCTTCTCCATCAGGGGAAACAACCGTCAAGTAAAATACATTTAGCGTTTGTTCATCCAACAAACTACCGGGAAGTGTGATCTTGGATTTCCACGCCCCACCAAATTGAGGAACGATTCGGCGAATCGCCTCATCCCTTCTTTGGTAGCATCCCGCACCCCTCAATGCGTCGGAAATATCCTCAGTAAGGGTTTCTATTCCTAATGTTTTTGCCAATTCAAGAGCCAATTGCTTGCTTTCCGGACTGGATTCCGACTCTGGCAGAAGTATGCCAAGCACTTTTTGATTGCCTAAAGCTCGCACACACAAAGCCGCCACAACGGATGAATCAATTCCTCCACTGATACCTACTACAACGCCACGGCGATGTAGGTCGTTGAGAACCGAAGTCTTAATCCAATTAGCAATTCTCTCAGTTTCTTGCGGGGCATCTATTTGGAGTATGTTTTTCGAAAAAACGGGTTGCTTCAATATGGTCATTTTTCCTCAGAGAAAGCACATTAAATTACCATTTTATCAATTACTTTTATCGGGGCATATGTCGTTTGAATCAAAGGGTGATTTTTTTGAATAAATTGATCATCCAATATTTGAGTCGAGATTATTCCAACAATTGCCATCTCCTCAATTTCGCTAAGTTGCGCTTCATTGGAAGCTTTCATTACCAGTTTCTTTACGGCAAGCGGATTGAATATGCCACTTTTAATAATGCTTTTTTCACTTAAGAGGTCATTCAGGTACTCTGGTTGAGGGTTGCTAAAGAACGAGGCTTTAATTGGCGCCCGGTATGGACGCTTCTTGCGTTTCCATATCTCCTCAGGGAGAAGTGCACTGGCAAACTTTCGCAAGAGGTATTTTTCGTTCAATCCTCTTAACTTGAAATTATCTGGCAATTGATTACAAAACTCCACTAGACGATAATCCAAAAAAGGGAAACGTCCTTCGACCGAGTGAGCCATTGCCGGACGATCACCCTGGGAAGACAACAGGTAAGGTGATAGGAAAGTTACCATCTCCAGATATTGGGCTTGAGCCAATTTTGACCAGCGTGTAAAGTCTGCCGGGATCAATAATTCTTCATAGTCCACACCATCTTTGAATGAATTTTTGAAAAACTTTAACGTTCGTGCTGTGTTTTCCCAACGGATAAAGTGCGAATAGAAAGGTGAATTGGTTTCCATCAACCTTCGTTGGAAAAATGCCATTACAAACTCAGAGGATTCTCTTAATCGTGGAATATCCGAATATAACTTTTTAAAAAGAAGTGGTCGGAGCGGCGATGCGGGATCTTTTGCCACAAATCTGCGAATCTTCATCTCTTTGAAAATGTCATAACCCGCGAGGATCTCGTCTGCTCCCTCTCCGGTCAAAACAACTTTGTACCCATTCTCCTGAACAAGTTTGGATAAAAGAAACATTGGGGCGGGAGAGGTGCGTAAAATTGGGCTTTCGGTATGCCAAATCACCTCAGGAAAAACCCGGCCGATGTCATCTGGTGTACAGTGAATGACCTGATGGCGTGTACCCAGGTAACGAGCCATTTCCTGTTGAAAATCACTCTCATTGAACTCTTTTGTGCTAAAGGCAATTGAAAAACTATCTAAGAGTGTTTCGGTATATTTACGGATGATTGCAGCAATAGTTGAAGAATCCAGGCCCCCACTCAAATAAGCTCCTACCGGAACATCTGCACGAAGTCTGATCTGGGTGGCATCAATCAATAAGGCAGAAAATTGCTCCAAAATCTCTTTTTCAGATCTTGAACTTCCACTATTTTTACCCTGATGGATTTCTTCTTCAAAGGATAATTGCCAATACGGTTCGATAATCAAACGATTTTGACGATATAAGAGATAATGACCAGGCGGAATTTGCTTCACATTTTCAAAGGGGGTACGAGGTGGTTGGGGTGCCCAATATGTGAATGCCTGTCTCAAGGCTTGCAGATCATACTCCAGATTGAACCCAGGAACCGCAAGGAAGGATTTGATCTCGGAAGCAAACAAGAGAGATTGATGGTGCTGTGAATAGAATAAAGGTCGTATTCCGAGCCTATCCCGTGCCAGCAAAAGGGTTTTCGTATTACTATCCCAAATGCCAATTGCAAATTGACCATTCAGACGATTCAGACAATCCGTTCCATATTCTTCGTATAGATGAAGAATTACTTCGGTATCGGTCTTTGTTGTAAATTGATGCCCTTTTTTCTCCAGGAGTGGTCTCAGTTCAACGTAATTAAAAATTTCCCCGTTGAATACGATCCAGATCGTACCATCTTCGTTAGAGATCGGTTGAGAACCGCCTGCCAGGTCAATAATACTCAATCTCGCACTGGCAAGACCAACCTGATCATCACGGTAGATTCCAAATTCATCCGGCCCGCGATGGTGCAATGCCAGGATCATTGCCCTCAATACGTCCAGAGAGATGAGATTATTTGCTGTAAAATTGTAGATTCCACTAATTCCGCACATTGTTGATTATCGCAGATCGGTTTTCTTAATTTTCCCGGATGAAGTTTTGGGGAGTTCGTCCACAAATTGAATGTATTTGGGGATCATGAAATCTTCAAGATGATTTCGACAAAATCGAAGCACTTCTGTTTCCGTAAGCTCCGAACTGTTTTTTACAATAAATGCCTTAATTGCCTGACCAAGCAGAGCATCTTTCACACCGATAACGGCCACTTCCTGAACACCCTCAATTTTATAAAGGACGTTTTCAACTTCTTTTGGTGACACTTTTTCCCCGCGACTTTTGATGATGTCATCTTTTCGGGCAACAAAGTAGAAATAACCTTCCTCATCCATTCTGAACAAATCGCCGGTATAGCACAGTCTTTCTCCAGGGATTCTTCCGGGGCGAAAACGTTGTGCACTCAGTTCCTCATCCCCCCAATAACCCCGCATGACGTGTCTGCCTCGCACTACCAGTTCGCCAACTTGACCCGCTCCAAGACGATTCCCGTTCTCATCCTCAATCCATACCTCCGTGCCGGGTATTGCTATTCCAACCGAGTCAGGGCGAACATCCAGTTGAGAAGGTGGAAGGTATAGCGTTCTTTTTGTTTCAGTTAACCCGTACATGGAAAATAATCTTACCCCGGGGAATGTCTCTCTGATTTTCAAAATATGCGCCGGCGGAAGTGCAGCCGCGGTATTGGTCATATAGCGAAGGCTAGACAGGTTATAAGATGATAAATCCATGTTGACCAACATGGAAAAAATGGTGGGAACACCAGGAAAACCGGTGACTTTTTCTTTTTCAATAATCGAAAGAATCTGTGCAGGATAACTAAACCCTTTTTCAAGGATTAGCCGGCCCCCAAAAGAAAACACCATGAAAAGCTGATAAAGCCCGTAATCAAATGATAAAGGCAATACATTGATCACAATATCATCTTCAGAATTGCCAATATAGGAAGTTATCGAATTGACTGCAAAGATGATATTGCTATGATCCGACATTACGCCTTTTGGCTCACCGGTGCTGCCGGATGTGTAAATGAGACAGGCTAAATCTAAATCAATATTTTTTGCGGGTAGTTGATTTGCAGTGGATGAATCAAGAATTTCTTTCCAGGTAAAACATTCAGATTCGATCTCCTCAGATGAATTTTTTTCTCCAGCAAGGATTAAGAACCTGATACTGGGACAGGATCTTCGCAGCTCTGGTACCATTTTTTTTTGTTGTGAAGAAAATATCAGAGCTGAAACTTCGCAGTTATTGAGGATATAAACCAGCTTATCAGTTTTTGTGGTTGCATTGATCACAACAAAAACGGCATCACATTTCAAAACGGCAAAAATTCCGATCACAAGTTCAACACTATTCTGAAGAAAAAGCGCAACCCGGTCTCCGCGTTGAATTCCTTTCATTCGTAATCCATTCGCCAAACGATTTGCGTGATTTTCTATTTCGGAATACGTGAGCCGGTTATTCCCACAAACCAGAGCAATCTTATCAGGAAATCTTTGCGCACTCTGTTCAAGAAATTCCTGAACCAACTTAAATTGGCTCATTGAGAAGTAACACCTTTTGTGCGAAGGTAATTTGCAAGGTTCTTGACCGAATCGAAATTGGCCGGAACAATCTCGCGATCTTCCACCCGGATACCAAAAGTTTCTTCGACATATGCAACAATTTCCATCACATTCATCGAATCAACAATCCCATTTTCCAAAAAGGAAGTTTCTTCAGAATATGGGTAACCTTCATTGGTAAAAAGAATGTTCTCGGCAATATAATCTTTAATTTTTTGTTCAATTGGTTGATTCATCAGAAAACTCCGAATGGATGTAATGAGGGTTTTACCCAAAATTCAAATAATTTATTACTCATTTTACCTTTCAGGACTCGCTTTTTCCGGTCTGCCATTGGAAATGTTGCATACCAACACTAACTGCTGACTTCATTGTGGAAAAATCGGAGAATAGCATTTTCAAGTAAGTCATTATGGGGCCGGGGCGGAGTGCCCATTCGCGAAAAGCGCGTTTTTGCCAGTAAAGCAATTTTTCGGCCGGTAACCCCGGGTAATCCAGCACCGTGCCTTTATCCATATCCACCTGCTCCCAACGTGTTCCGGAGCGGAACCAATTTTCGCGAACAACCTCAAAGAAGAATGGAGTTCCGGGATAGGGAGCAGCCACATGGAACAGGGCAATATCCAGGGGCAACTTTTTGGCAAACTCTATCGTCTGGCGGATGGTTTCTTCTGTTTCAGTAGGCAGGCCGATAATAAAGTATCCCCAATTTTTAATTCCGGCTTTCCTTGCCCACGTTAGGGAACGCAAAGCAGTTTCGGGATAAGCACCTTTTCGAGCATGGCGTAAAACCTGCTCACTCCCGGATTCAATCCCCCAAGTCATCAGGAAACAGCCTGCTTTAGCCATCAGGTTGAGCATTTCCTCATCCACATAATCAACCCGACTATTGCAAGTCCACTTCATTTTGATATTAGCATCAATCATCGCTTTACAAATGCCGATGACCTGATCCCGATTTGCAGTAAACAAATCGGCATACATATTGACATTACTGATGCCCAGTTTTTTCAGCACCCACAACTCCTCAAGTACTTTTTCGGGGGAGCGCAACCGCACTGTATACTGGTAACTCACGTGCTTAATGCAATAAATGCAGCCCGCCGTACAGCCCCGACTGGTCACAATAAAAGTAAAGGGGCCTTTCATCAAAGGCATGACATACTTTTTATAGGGTAACATTTCGTGTAGTGGTACGGGGAGATCGTCCAGATCTTTGATAAAGGGGCGATTCTTATTCAGAATAATTTGACCCGCTTCACGCCATACGATTCCTTTGATCTCGTGCATATTTACCGTTCCATCCTCATTGAGAGCCGGGCGGTAATCGGGATCATGTTCATTTATAAGTTTTTGAATGAGGGGTGGTCGTTCATCAATTTTTCCTTCCAGATGATCGATCAGGTCCCTCAATGTCAAATCGGGTTCACCCACCAAACCAATATCCAGGGCAGGGTAGGGGCGCATTGTTTCCACGGGAATTGGGGTAATGTGAGTTCCAAAAACCATGGTTGTTGCACCTCTGGCTTTGGCAAGGAATACGCCGTACATATCATTTTCCAGCGTTGGCGCTGTCAATTGAGAAAGGTAGTATTTGGGCTGATATTTGGAAATCAAATCGGCAAACTCTTTCCAGCCCATTCGCTCTGCATTGGCATCAATAATTTGAACTTTGTAGGTCGGTACCAATAAAGCAGCCATTTGTGCCAGCGAGACCTGCGGCCAGACCATGTTTTCCCGTGTTCTTCTTCCAACCCGATGCTGGGTACGAATCCATAAGCCGCCATCCGGGGTTGGGGGATTGACCAGCAATACATCCACTGCATCTTTGCCGCGAGGTTGATTTAACAAACCATTACGCACAATTTCATCAGCATTCGGAAATTTCGCCATCTTCAATGGGGCAACTCGATGTGCCCCCAAATTTTTATACTTCAATTCCATTTGCGGTTTCTCGTTCATTTTGACCTCTCTTTACTCATAAAGATTGTTAACACAGATAATCAGCCATTTAAGTCTTTTTTGATCAGCAACTCGCGCTGACTCAGGTCTTCCAGGACTCGCATCAATGACCAGTAAAGGATCAGCTGAACACCGGTGAGGATCATCATTGCACTCCCCAGCAAGTACAGCCAAAGCCTTTCAATTTCCCAACCGGAAATGCCCAAACTTAAACTGACGATGCTGAGGATCAATCCCGAAAACAGGATGATGCTGCCCAATACTCCAAAGCGGCTTTCCAACGGTTTTTTGAAGATTGGTTTTCCAAATAATCCCTGTCGAATATTCTTCTTGTAAAAAAGCGAAACCAGATAGTTAGAAGTTGCGCCTAAAGCAAAGAGAGCTACCCCTGTCACACCCGATACCATCCCGGCAAATAAAGCCGCTACACCCCATGGGCCGATGGTTGTGACACCAGAAATTCGGGCAGTAATCAATCCAAAAACCACCAGGAAAGCAAGCAATATTCCGGCCAATCCCATAAGTCCCAGGACGCGAACCGGGTTATAGGCCATCACAGTCCATACCATTGACTGCAAGAAAAGTAATCCATCCCGGACTACACTCAGTTTTGAACGTCCAATTCTTTCACTGTAAGGAATTGGCACTTCGCACATGCGGATACCTTCATGAACAGCTCGCGTGCTCATAACTGGGGTTAGATTCAATCCATTCGGCAAGGGGTAAATCTGGCTTAAAATTTCCCGTTTTACCACCCTCATCCCGCTGGCTGAATCGGTAATTTTTTGCCATCCCAACATGGTGAGTAAACCGGCAAAAAACAGGTTACCTACCCGACGGGTAGCCGGCATCTGACTTTGCTCACCAGCCATTCTCGATCCAATCACTAAATCTGCCCCATTCAGTGCCTGCTGGCAAAGTAATGGGAAGTACTCAGGCGGATATGTCCCATCTGCATCCAGAAATCCGATAAGTTCACCTTTTGCCTTAGAGAAACCAGTTTTCAAGGCGCCGCCATAACCTTTGTTGACCTCATGCGTGATAACGACTACATTCTGATCGTTTCTGGCAATTTCCCTGGCAATAATGGCGGTTTTATCTTTCGAACCGTCATCCACTACCAGCAACTCCAATTCGTCTACCCCAACATTTTGCAGAGCGGAACGAATGGACAATACTCTATTCATAATTTCAGCAATTCCATTTTCTTCATTGTAGGCGGGGATTACTACGGATAAGGTGCACACTTCAACCATCCTTTCAGAAATAAACCTTTTTGTCTATGGGTAATTCAACTTCTTTGGTAGTCCGAATAACACGAGCGGGCACACCAGCAACAACCGTATGGGCAGGAACATCCTTTGTAACGACTGCACCGGCTGCCACGACTGCACCTTTTGCCACACGCACCCCATCGGTAATAATGGCACCCGCGCCTAACCAAACATCATCTTCGATGGTTATTCCTTCTGCTGTAATTCCTTGATCCACGAAGGGTACACCCGGATTGTTGAAAACATGATTGACAGCCAACAATTGAGTAAAAGGAGAGGTGTAAACCCTATCTCCAATGATGACACCGCCTTGCCCCCGAATGACACTATATTCACCAATCAGGCAGTTCTTTCCAATTTTTATACCCCCATGAGGTATGCCACGAAAATTATAGACATGCAGGATTGCGCCATGCATAATAATGGAATCCTCTCCAATCTCGATCCCATTTGGACAGGCATGAAGATAAGCGCCTTGATCGACATAAACCCCACGGCCAAGACGGATATGATCTGCAAAACGCAGGCGTACTCCATTTTCAATGGCAGCCAGCCCATCCATCCGCATAATCAGCCGATACAAAATTGCCCGGATCCCGATTCCGAAAATGGTCGGAATCCATCCTACGGTCAGGTACAGGAACTGCTCTAAAGCATATCTGAATGGATTGGATGCCTGACGGCTGAGGTACAGTCCAAGTGAATTTTTCTTTAAAGAGGTTGAGTTGGTTTTATTTTGATTATGCAAAAAGGCATGCTCCGCCATTACGACATTGGATCGTAATCGTTGTTTTTCTATTACCCCTCACCGAAGTGTATGTTGCCCCACACACATGCGGCAGGTTTTTTTTATTCGGCCTAAAATTACGCTTATTTCTCGATTAAATGTGCTGCTGCTAAAATGGAAGGGGTTAACGAAGTAGCCATTTTGGAAACATATTCCAAATCTTCGTTGGAAAATTCTTCCCCTTGTGGATGAACAAGAGTAATTGAACCCAAAATTCGGTCATTGATGGAGATAGGAACTGAAACCGCTGAGCGGCTCTTTGTGGGATCGCCATCCCAGGGTCTTCGCAGCCATCGTTCATCTTTCGCGGTATTGCTGACCAGAGCCGGTTTCCGATTTTTAATCACCCAGCCGGCTAAACCATGCTGACTGATCTCAGCCAGCTGTTCCATGGGCGGGTTGGATACCTGTCCTTCCCGGACGGTTGCCCCGGCAATTACATTGCCCTTTTGATCCAGCAAAATCAATGTGCCGCTGCTGGCTCCAGTGCTACATAATGCAATTTGCAGCATGTAACCCAGGCTTTGTTCCTGAACAAGTGAAGATGCTTTTTTCGCATCGGAGCTCTCACCATCTTCTTTCCCATGAATGGCATTATCGAATAATGTCTCGGCCAGCGATTTAGGTTCGCCTAAAGGTATATCAAGTGGCTCGGAAAATTGTGACACGCTAATCTCTGCCATTCTTAACAATGAATAACAAACCACATGCTCAATAGAAAGATGCAAATCTTCAATATGTTGGACATTCTTGGATGGAACGCGAATTTCTAAATTGACCAGCTTGGCAAGTTTGCCACCGTTATAACCAGTTAACCCCACCGTAATTGCACCCACCTGATTGGCAAGTTCAACCGCATGGATCACATTCTCGGAATTTCCGCTGGTTGAAATAGCAATTACCACGTCGCTTGCCTGCACGAAGTTCCTTAATTGATCCACAAATACGTTTTCATAACCATGATCATTCGCCAGGGCCGAGAAAATTGACATATTATCGGATAGTCCTATCACCTTAAAACCTGGCATATCAGGAAAAGCTGTATTCTTTGCCAGGTCGCAAACAAAGTGAGAGGCGGTGGAAGCGCTGCCGCCATTTCCCATGATAAATATCTGCCGGCCGTTCAAGCGGGCATTATGAAGGATATGCACCAACTGATCAATTTTTTCAGCAGGGAGTTTCTGAATTGTTTGATTTAGATCTGTCATGTATTCCCGAATGTACTCGATCATTTTGACCTCCTTCGAATAAATTTGTGTTAATGGTTCTCAACGGCGGTAATTGAAAATCGTTTTTGAACCATCCGGTTCCAGGCGGATTGGCACCTCACGTAAACCGTTCAAAGAACTACGAACCAGATCTCGCTTTTCATATGGACAGTAGAGAAGCAAAAAGCCGCCTCCACCTGCACCAGTTACCTTGCCACCCAAGGCACCTGCTTTTCGAGCGGTTTCGTAAATTTCTTCAATGTGGCCGTTGCTGATTTTGCTGGCCAATTGTTTTTTGTACTGCCAGCTTTCATGAAGCAAAGTGCCAATCACATCAATGTTTCCCTTTTGAAGTTCCTCTCTGGCAACGTATGCCAATTCTTTCAATTGTCGTAGGGTCGCTTTTTTCGCACGAATATTGTCTTTCTGTTCCAAAAGAATGCTTGCAGCCTGTCTGGTTGTACCGGTAAAGTAAAGCAGTAAATTCTCATTCAAACGAGTCATCAAAACCTCGTCAAGCGCCAGTAGATGATTGCAAACCTCACCGCTGTTTGAAAATTCAAAAAAGCGCAACCCACCGTAAGCGGCTATGTACTGATCCTGCACCCCAATTGGCTTTTTTAAAATATCAATTTCAATTTCGCAGGCCTCTCTGGCCAGTTGTTCAGCATTAATTGAACAATTGAGATATGCATACATGGCATGAAGGGCTCCAACTGTTACCGTACTCGAAGAGCCCAATCCTGAACCGGATGGGATATCTCCCATGGTCGTAATCTCAACTCCTTTGGTTATGCCAACTTTTCTCAATGCTTCACGAATGAGTTCATGCTGAATTTCGTTGATACTCTCTACAATTTCAGTCCGGGTGTAACCGATTCGAATAAAATCATCAAATCGTCGCTTGATGGTTACAAAAATGTATTTGTCAATAGCCGATGACAAAACACAACCGCCTTCTTCCATAAAGTAAGAAGGAAAATCTGTCCCCCCTCCAAAGAAACTGATTCTTAACGGGGTCTGAACAATGATCAATTAACTATCTCCGTTTGTCTGAAAAATTCAACCGTTTTCTTCAAACCTTCCATTAAGGAAGTCTTGGGTTTCCAACCTGTTTCCGTTTGAAATTTAGTGCTGTTCAGATAAATTCTGCGGGTTTCGCCCAACCTGGCGGGGCTGAACAGGGCATTTTTTGAATAAGAGGTAATTTCTTTAAGAGCATCAAAGATTTGAACAACATTAGTAGGCTGGCCGGTTCCCAAATTGTAGACATAGCCTCCAGAAGGCAATGAAAGAGCAATTCGATTTGCTTCAGCCACGTCATCTACATATACAAAATCTCTTTCCTGCAACCCATCCCCGTGAATGGTTACCGTTTCATCACGTGACATCTGACCGGTAAAAATCGCCACAACGCCGGCTTCACCTTTTGGATCCTGGCGCGGGCCATATACATTGGGATAGCGGAAAACCACGTAATCCATTCCGTACATGACTCGGTACATATACAGGTACAATTCGGTCATGTATTTTGTTCCGCCGTACTGGCAAACAGGTTGAATGGGATGGCTTTCATCACATGGAAGATATTGCGGTTCACCATATACCGTCCCCCCCGAAGAGGCATAAATAAACTGCCTGACTTCATACTTTCGAGCGCATTCCAAAACATTTAAAGAACCCTTTACATTTACATCCGCATCATAAAGGGGATCTGCAACTGACCGTCGAACATCCATTTGAGCTGCGTGATGATTGACAACTTCAGGGCGTTCTTTTTCGAATATTTGCGAGAGATTTGAACTGCGGATATCCAGTTGATAAAATGTGGCAGCCGGATTCAGATTACTGTATCTACCGGTTACTAGATTGTCCACGATGACAACATCATGTCCGTGGTGGAGTAAAAGGTCAACCACATTTGACCCAATAAAACCAGCCCCGCCTGTTACCAAGATTTTCATGATTGTTCACCTTTCTAATATGCGCCGCGCTTACTAAGTACGGCAGGGATAGTTTGGATGATTAACTGGATATCCATCCAGATATTCCAGTTACGGATGTAATACATGTCATAGCGTACTCGTTCCTGGTAACTGACGTCTGAACGGCCTGAAACCTGCCATTTTCCGGTAATTCCCGGCTTTACAGTCAGCAGGTTGATGCCCCATTTCTTGTATTCGGCTAATTCTGGTGCCGTGATCATTCTCGGTCCGACCAGAGACATTTCATTGCGGAGAACATTGAATAGCTGTGGAAGCTCATCCAGACTGGTTTTTCTCAAAAAGCGACCAACTCTGGTAATACGGGGATCATCTTTGATTTTGTGATATTTGGCCAGCTCCACTTTTTTTTCGGGATAGCGATCCAACACAGCATCACCGTCAACCACCATGGTGCGAAATTTGAAAGCATCAAATTCTTTTCCATTGACCCCGAGCACTCTTCTACGATGAATCACCGGGCCAGGTGAGTCGAGTTTGATAGCAATGGAGATCAAAAGAAGTATGGGTGAAATCAAAAGGAGAATTGGTATTGATAGTCCGTAATCCAGTGCAGTTTTAAGAACTACCTCACTGCCGGTCAACCTGACTTTGTTTACCTCAACCAGTGGAACCCATGCGAACTCACGCACACTTAAACCGGTGGTGATGATTTCATAAAGACCTGAAGAAATTCGCAATTTGACCTTATCCGAAGTCCCATACTTTTCAAAAACATCCAGCAGATCTTCCCGGCTCAATGCGCTGCTGGTAAGGATTACTTCGTCAATATGATGCCGTTCGATGAGATCACCCAATTGGTTGAGATCGCCTACTACTTTGATTTTTTTGTCTAGCTCAATTTTGTTTTCTGAGCTGGCAATAAACCCGATAAGATTCAAACCTGAATAACGAACATCACTCAGTTGTTGCGCCATTTCGGCGGATTCCTGGTTGTAACCAACGATAACTGCTTTGGACAAAAAGTAACCGTACGTTCTCAAAAAGTACGCTACTCTTCGCAAAAGAAATCGCCCCAATGCAGTGAAAAAGAACGCGGAAAACCAGGCAATCAAAATCCAACCACGAGCAAAAATAAAACGGGGTTCAAAAAAGCCAACAGCAATGATGATGATCATTGCAAGAGTGTTGGCTTCAAAAAGCAGGTGATATTCCTGTACCCCACCTAACAAGTTATTCCGTTTATACAAACCCCTGAAAAGAAATATCAACAACCAGGTGGGAATAATCAACAAAATCAAGCCTTCATAATAATCAATGGATGTAAGTGCTTGTGGATCAAAAATGGGGAGGGTTAATTCAAACCTGATTAAATAAGCGAATCTCAAAGCCAATGCGATATTCAACCCATCACTGATCAATAATATGGCGCCGAATAGAATCCATTCCCAACCACGAGAACGACTTCTGGTTAAAGACCTCTCACGTGGTTGATCATTGATTAATTCTTTTTCGGTCAGGTACGAAGAACGCATGAAGGCCGCCTTTATTGATCACTGATTGTACAGAATGAAAGGGATATCATTTTGCCTTACAATCAAACAATCCCTAAATTTGTATAAAATAATAAAATTTACTATCTCTATAAAAATTGTACAACAGCACAAAAGCCAGTCAATCTTTTATAAACAAATTCTAAAAAAATAATTAGAAATCCAAAACGAACTATAAGAATTGGATCGAAAAGACTTTGTAAAAGTATTTTTTATAGAGGGGGAGGGGGATGAAAACACAATTATTGACAATTTGCCCCAGACGAGCCCATTATATTGTTTCAGTGTTCTTTTGTTGCACAATTGGAAAGGCCGGCTTACGGGTAATCAAAAAAATATAAAAATCAATGATTTTAGAAAATAATTTATCCCAATATAATAGATCTTATCTTGGGTGATATTAATGTTTTTCGATTTTTTACCCCCTCCACGCTATGTTTTTTCCTACCAAAATCCGCCTCAGCCTGAAAGTCTTTGTATTTTATACCCTGCCTCTTCCAGCGCTGAGCGGACTGCCCTGACAATTTCCAATGCATTTGGCGAATCTCCATGTATACACAATGTATCTATCTTTACATTCATCGCCATTTCTCCCTTGTGCACAGTTATTCCATCCATTGCTAATTGTATCGCTTGCCGGGCAGCGATTATAAGATCATGAATGACCGCCCCTTCCATTCCTCGTGGCACCAAACGACCGTCGGCCTGATAGCCTCGCTCCACAAACCCTTCATTTGCCACATTCAAACCGCATTCCAACCCGGCTTCAATCAAAGCTGAACCGGCCAGACCAACCAGAATCAACTCTTTGCTAAAACGTCGGACAGAACGGGCAATTGCATTGGCTAGGCGTACCTCCTGCGCCGCTTGATTATACAGCGCGCCGTGAGGTTTTACATGTGTCATCTCAATCCTAGCTGACCGCAAAAAGCCCCAAAGAGCTCCTATCTGGTACAGAACCATTGCTTCAACTTCCTCTGGAGACATTTCAATTTTACGACGACCAAATCCCTG
This sequence comes from Bellilinea sp., assembly GCF_053501535.1. Classification (NCBI taxonomy): domain Bacteria; kingdom Bacillati; phylum Chloroflexota; class Anaerolineae; order Anaerolineales; family Anaerolineaceae; genus Bellilinea; species Bellilinea sp. The sequence goes on from NZ_JBRCOK010000095.1 coordinate 26,044, forward strand.
TAAATCCGGGTAGCCCGGATGAGCCCCAACCGCTAAATTGTATTTGACCGCCGTTTGGACGGTTTGCTGAATCACCATCGGGTCTCCTGCGTGAAATCCGCAGGCAAGATTGATTGAGCTGAGATATGGCATTAATTCTTCGTCCGACCCAAGTGTGTAGCGCCCGAAACTTTCTCCCATGTCGCAATTGAGATCAATAGTTATCATTGAATTGCTCCTGCCCAATTCCAGGGTTCAATAAATTGATCTATTTCTTGAATATAATCCAGTCTTTTGATCATTTCCACATAGGCTTCACGGGCAATCCTCACAGAAACGGGTTTAAATTGAATACGACTCTTGAACGGTTCAGCCTGTGCCAACAAAGGTAAATCTGCGCGGATTACTACCGCTATGACCGGATATCCGCCACTGGTTGGGGCATCAGCCATCATTACAATTGGCTCACCACTTGGCGGTATTTGAATCGCTCCTGGAAGCATCCCAAAAGAGATCATCTCTCCGTTAAATTTCACTCTCAACGATTCACCTTGCAGCCGGTAACCGGTACGATTTGAAGATGAAGAGACAGTGAAAGTCTGCTGGAAAAACTGGCGATCAGCTTCGTTTCCCAGCAAATCCAAATGTGGTCCAACCACTGCTCGTAAGCATAAATTGTCACAATATGGTGGTATTGCGTTTTGGGGCAAGATACGCACCGGCTCTTGTACGGTTTTGTTAAGAGTTTCGCCAATTGGCAGGCAGTCCTTTTCTTTTAACAATCTTCCTTGCCAACCACCAAAACCACCCAGCAACGAGGTTGAACGTGAATCCATGATGCGTTTCACGTCAATCCCCCCTTGAATTGCAACCACTGCCCACATTCCACCACCAACGTGGTCTATACGCACTGTTTGACCTTCACGAAGGCGAAATGATTGCCATAGATCCATCTTATTCTCATTTACCCAAACCGAAAAACCCCATCCACACACTGCGATTATCATATTTTGTAATGCTCGAAATTGAATACCGCCTATTCCGACTTCAATTCCAGCGCTTTCATCGGAATTTCCCACCAACCGATTGGCTGCCCGCAGAGCAAATTCATCCATGGCACCGCTTCGCGGCACCCCGTATTGCCCCCACCCTACCCTTCCTAAGTCCTGGATTGATGAGAAATAACCCCCATCCAAAATTTCAATCATTTTCCATCTGATCCCGCAAAATTGGAATAAATCGCAACCTGTCACCCGGCTCAAGCAAAAAAGGTGGTTCGGCACAGGGATCAAACAACCTCAACGGAGTCCATCCAATCAAGCGCCACCCACCGGCTGAATCGATCGGATAAATACCGGTTTGCTCGCCGGCAATACCCACCGAGCCGGCAGGTACTCTGGTGCGTGGTGAGGAAAGGCGGGGTACAGCAATTGCCGGATTCATGCCGCCAAGATAGGGAAACCCAGGACTAAACCCCATCATGAACACCCTGTATTCTGCCTCGCTGTGCAGCCGGATGACATCATCGGGTGAGAGGTGATTGTATTGTGCAACAAACTCCAGATCTGGGCCATGCTCGCCTCCATAAATTGTAGGAATCTCAATTAACTTTTCAGAGCGGTATAAAAGCGGCTCCATCTGTCCTTCTTCATATTCCATGATCAATCTATGCAAAGCATCATATTCAATCTGAAATGGATCAAAACCAATGAGGACTGAAGCATAAGCAGGAATTACCTCAATAACACCGGGCAAATTTGCCTTTTTTACCCATTCTGCCAGGAGGTGAACTCGCTGGTTGATTTCCAAATTAATCCCGTTTCCAAAAACAACCAGCAAACCGCTCTCCCCAAATGATGTGCAGGAAATGTTTTTTCTGTTTCCCATTTATTTTTTTGGTCAGGCTTTTCTCGGATTGTTTTTATACCCAAGATTTGGAACAATCTGGTTTGGAACAATTACTCGCGAACATGACCATTACCCATGATAACCCATTTGTAGGTTGTTAATTCCCGCAAACCCATTGGACCGCGCGCGTGCAATTTTTGAGTGGAAACAGCCACTTCAGCGCCTAAACCCAACTGTCCCCCATCCGTAAACCGGGTACTGGCATTGACATATACTGCTGCAGAATCAACCCGGTTAACAAATATATCGATATTTTCTGGATTTTCAGACAGAATACCATCAGAATGAGCAGTTGAATGTTCCTCAATGTGTTGGATGGCTTCATCAAGGTTGGCCACAATTTTTACACCCATTACCAGAGACAACCATTCTGTATCAAAATCTCCGGATTGAGCCGGTTGAAACTGATCAGACATTTTCAGGTCAAGCTTTTCAAATACGGATTGATCTAATCGAAAGAAAACACCAGCTTCGCTTAACCGGTTGAATACCCTGGGTAAAAGAGTATCTGCTACTTTGTGATGCACCAGTAAAGTATCCAGGGCGTTACACACCGTCGGGCGCTGCACTTTGGCATTGTAAATTACTTCAACCGCTTTTTCAATATTGGCAGTTTCATCCACAAACAAGTGACAAATTCCGACACCACCGGTGATTACCGGTATCTGACTATTCTCCTTGCAAAATTGATGTAGTTTTGCACCACCGCGTGGAATAATTAAGTCCACATAAGTATGTAATTTAAGCAAGTCTAGGACATAGCGGCGCTCAGGGCTGTCAATAAATTGAACTGAATGAAGTGGCAAACGATGCCGGTCTAACGCTTGCTGAATGATTTCCACGAGCGTTCGGTTACTTTCGATCGTTTCACTACCTCCTCTTAATATAACCGCATTTCCAGATTTCAGCGCCAGGCAGGATACATCTATAGTTACATTTGGTCTGGATTCATAAATAACCCCCAATACTCCTATGGGAACACGTTGTTTGTGAACCCTCAGTCCGTTTGGCAACGTTTGTTGTTCAAAAACCTCACCGATTGGATCGGGTAGCTCTACAATCTTTTGAATATCGGCTGCCATTCCACGCAGCCGTGAAGGTGTGATCAATAAACGGTCAATCATCGCTTCGGAAAGTTTCTGCTGCGAAGCGCTTTCAACATCTCTGGCATTGGCTGCTAAAATTTTCGCCTCGTTTTCTATTAGCAATTGACCAATTTCCAGCAAAACATCATTTCGTTGGCGGGAAGAAGCTATCGAAAGAGATCTTGCACTGGTTTTGGCATTTCTTCCAATTACACTTAAGTCAATCATCACAATTCCTCTCGGCAGATTGAATCATCACCAGATTATTTCGATGGACAACCTCATCTCCATAGGTATACCCTAAAATGGACTCGATTTCAAAAGATTGACGTCCAATCAATTGCCCCAAATCTCGCGCCGTGTAATTAGTGATGCCCATTGCGACCAGTTTTTCCTGCCCGCATACAATTTCAACCGCATCCCCTCGCTCAAAATCCCCTGCTACGCCGGTAATACCAATCGGCAGCAAACTTCTTCCCCGTAAAAGCGCTTTTTCTGCACCCGCATCTATAAAGATCTGCCCGTTGCGCCTTCCGGCAGTCAATATGTAACGTTTTCTTGCTTCGATTTTATTGGAAATAGGTGAAAAAAATGTACCTGTTGATTCGTTATTGGCTATACGCATAATATTAAATGGATCGGTACCCGATGCAATCACTACCGCACAACCCGATCGCCTTGCCAGATCTGCGGCCTGAAGTTTGGTAAGCATTCCACCCGTGCCAACTCCACTTACACTTCCGCCGGCTGCCGCCCACATGGAAGACGGTATTTCACTACTGTCCACTCGATGATAGAGATTAGCCTGTGGATTTTGCCGCGGATCTTGATCATATACGCCATCCTGGTCAGTCAGTAAAATGAGTAAATCCGCCTCAATCAGGCTGGCTACCTGGGCAGAGAGGTTATCGTTATCTCCAAAGCGGATCTCCTCGGTTGCTACGGTGTCGTTTTCATTGATTATGGGAATTACCGATTGGCTGAGTAATGCTTCGAGGGTGCTGCGGGCGTTCAAGTAACGTCTTCTGTCAGTTAAATCTGCTCTTGTAAGCAATACCTGCGCCACCTTTTCCTCATAAATGGCAAAAAAGCGCTCGTACATCTCCATCAGACGGGGTTGTCCAATTGCAGCCAGCATTTGTTTGGCAGGAATAAATTTTGGTAATTCTGGGAAACCCAATGCCTCTCTGCCTGCAACAATTGCTCCCGAAGAAACCAGTAAAACCTGCACACCGCTCTGCTTCAACTGACAGAGCGCCTTGACAAGATCCACAACCCGCGGGAGTGAAATGTGCCTTCCCCCAGCTGTCAGGGTAGAAGATCCTACTTTTATCACGACGCGTTGATAATTCATTCTTGTTCGGGTATTACGAGATCAGGTCCAACAAGGCGCGGGCAGCCAGAATGGGCCCTTCATGTTCCTTACCGGGCACACCCAATTGCGTTCTCAATTCTCCAACAAAAACATTCTGCTTAAACAACTGATCGAAATAACAAACAGCCAGCTCCTCATGTAAATCCTGATATTGGGGTGGGCCAAAGATATTGGCGAAGTAACTGTGCACCAGTCCTTTGGTGTTGGTGGTTCCTTTGCTCATCACAGCCCCGGAACGGAAGACTTCGAGGGCATCTTGGGCATTTTCAAAACGGCGGATAATCGGGTAATCCTGATCAACGACTTCGTAGTTATTGGCGTACAACAGAATATCAACAGGATAGCCGCGCATTACCTCATCATAGGTGGTAATCGGAATGACCACGCGGGCATTCGTCTGATCCGGGTTCATGATGATCGTTCGGTCAATTTGTCCCCATGCATAGCCGGATTGCAGGTCATCCAGCCGAACAAATGCGCCAATCTCGGTTCCATACCCCAACACCTTCCCGTTTGGATCAATCTGGAGGGAACCCATATCATCCGCAATGGGAATTAATTCTTCCACATCGTCTCCTGCAATTTGACGCAAAGCCTCCAACGTTTCAGATTTACCGGCGCCTGTATCACCAATGATCAGAACATTTGATTCTTTACCCGTGCGCATCCGAATATGGAAATAAGCCCCATGATATGGCAGCCGCCCTCTCTTCATCACAATGATATTGTGAAGGGTAAGTACCATCTTTTTGAGATAGCCGAAATAGCCAAATTCCTCACGATATGGTATAGCAGCCACCAGCATGTGATTTTCTTCATCGTCATAAAAGATGGTCTGACTTTGTCCTTCCAATAAACCGGGAATCTCCGGAACGCCAAACAAATAAACTGCATCTGGTTGTTGAAGAATTTGATCGCTCTCCGCTAGCTCAAAGAGATTACACAGCGAGAAACCCAATTCAAAAAAGCGCATTGAAAAATAAATCATAATAATCAGATCACCCACTTTAGCCGGATAACACACCCATTCTTCTGGATCCAGATGCAATCCTCGCACCGGATTGAAATTCACACGCTCGAAGATTCCCTTTCTCTTATTGGAAGGTGAGTTAAAAATCATCGGCGGATAAATCATGATTTGTCGGATAAGAGATATATTTTTTAAAGCTGCATAATCGCCGTTCGGATAAGGTATAGGCGCCGGCAAAGCAATCGCTCCAATTTCAACCCCAGCGCTGACCTGCCGATACACACGCGGGTGAGTGCCGGTAATGTTTTCTTGAATGTCCCGGTAGGTACTCCGCACCACATGCATTAAGCGTTCCACCGTTTCTGCAAAAGTCCTGTAAGGACGCCGGTCCATCTCATCCAGGGTTCGATCACAGATCAGAACCCGGTGCAGACTGCGCCAGTAATTATATAAATTCTCCACAAAGTCATATATGAGGTCTTTGTCTGTTAAGAATTTTTTTGCTGGCTCATGCACCTTGATCACCAGCTCAGCCGGTAACTTGACCAAAAAGCGAAAGGTGTCGATCAACTCCGTGACCGCTTTTTCGGAAACCTGACGATTTGGGAAGATATTCAAAAAGCGGGATTCCCTTTTTTGCAAGTTGCGAATAAAATCCCATAACACATCCCGAAAAAGAGAACTTGTTAACAGTTCTTCCGAGTTCTCACAAATCTTTCCCCGCAATCGCAATACAACTTTGCCGTCATACATTTGATAAGTTAAAGCTTCCATTTTTTTCCTCGCCTGATAAGTTTAACCGTTGAATTTTACGGCTCGGTTTGAATAATTCCTACGCGTTCTTCTAACATACGGGTAGTCAATGACTTCGGACGCTCGATCGGCTTACCTAATGCGCGCGCCCAAACTGCATGAGCAGTCAAGCCAAGTATACGGCTCACACCAAACAGAACAGTATAAAAATCAACTTCCCGCACTCCGTAATAATACTGCAGACAACCATTGATTGCATCCACATTTGGTCTGGGATTCTTGATTTTTCCATTCTCTCCCAAAATCGAAGGCGCTAACCGGTAAACCTGTTTGACTAGTTGAAACAATGGATCGTTGGGTAGATAGCGTTCCGCAAACTCCATTTGAGCTGTAAATCGCGGGTCCGTCACCCGCAGAACAGCATGTCCATAACCCGGAATCACATATCCTGCAGATAATTGAGTGCGAATATATCCTTCTAATTCCTCATCGGAAGGCAATCTTCCAAAGACTTCATACACATTGATTAGCCAACGAATACACTCCTGATTAGCAAGCCCATGCAAAGGGCCCGCCAATCCGTTCATACCCGCAGCAGAAGACAGGTAGATATCCGAAAGTGCTGAACTGACCAGATGAGAGGTGTGTGCACTGACATTGGCTCCTTCGTGATCGGAGTGGATGACCAAATACAAACGCATTAATTCCTGATATTGCCTGTCCGCTCCTTTTCCAATCATTTGGGCAAAACGGGCGCTCCAATCCAAATCTGGATCGGGCGATTCAATCTCCCCATTTTTATACTTCCAGCAGAAAATAAAGGCAGCAATTTTCGGAATTTTTGCGGTCAGGTTCAGGCTGTCCTCCAAATAATATTCCCAATATTGCGACTTTGGCAGCCCCTCAAGGTAGGCTTTTGCAAAAAGGGATTGTGGCTGAAGCGCCATGATTGCCTGACTGAACAGCGTCATTGGATGGGTTTCACGCGGCATTGCGCGAATGACATCCCATACATATTGCGGAACATCCGAACGGCTTCGCCAGATGTCTTCGACTTCTTCGGCTTCATCCCGATTGGGTAATTCACCCGTCAACAACAAATAATACAACCCGCCTGCCAACGGCATTTCAGAATTTTTCGCTTTGGGTAATAACGACAAAACTTGAGGGATTGTATAACCTCGCAAACGAATTCCCTCATAGGGATCCACATATGAAATATCGCTGATACTGATTTGCACGCCGCGAATACCGCTCAGGATCTGCTCAATCGTAACTTCCCCGACTACAAAATCACTATGATCCTTTTTCAAGCGCTGAATGCGTTCCATCCATTGCGGTATTTGTTCTCGGATTTTCTCTCTGATTTTCATATCGAATCCATCCCCTCCTATCCTTAATGACTCAAGATTTGTGAAAGAAATGCTCGGCTGCGCTCGTGCGCCGGCTGATTAAAGAATCTCTCCGGCGTAGCCCGTTCAACAATTTTTCCGTAATCCATAAAAATTATCTCATCTGCTGCTGCGCGGGCAAATCCCATTTCATGAGTCACAACAACCATGGTTATCCCATCATCAGCCAGCGCCAGCATGACATCCAGCACCTCTTTAATCATTTCCGGGTCAAGCGCACTGGTAGGCTCGTCGAACAACATGATCTTCGGATCTTGAGCAAGTGCGCGGGCAATTGCCACCCGTTGCTGCTGCCCACCCGAAAGTTGAGCTGGGTAGAAACGCGCTTTATCGGCAATTCCTACTCGTTCAAGGTGTTGCATAGCAATCCGTTCGGCTTGGGATTTTGGAATTTTTCGCACAATTCTTTGCGCCAGCGTTACATTCTCTAAAACGGTTAAATGTGGGTAAAGGTTGAAGTGCTGAAATACCATTCCAATTTGCGAACGAATAGAATTCAATTGTTTTTGATTGCCGGTAATCTTTTGCCGCTCAATCCATATTTCACCTTCTGTAGGCGTTTCAAGATGATTAATGCATCTCAACAAGGTGGATTTTCCAGAGCCGCTTGGGCCAATAATGACGATGACCTGGCCTTTGCGAACAGTCAAATTAACTCCATCTAAAGCCACCAAACGCCCAAACCTTTTTCTAAGATTGATTACCTGAATCATTTCATGAGCTTCGTTCATCTTGCCTCACCCTTCTTTCGAGCCATTTGACCAGAGCCGACAAGACCACCGTCATCATCAGATATAGCACAGCCAGCGTTACGTAGGCCTCCTGATATTGAAAAGACCTGCCGGCATATAATTTGGCAATTTGAGTGATATCTCTCACGGCCAGTACAGAAACAAGTGACGAATCCTTCAGCATTGATACGAAATCGTTGCCAAGAGCCGGCAGAACATTCCGAATTGCTTGCGGTAGTATGATATAGCGCATCGCCTGCCAGTAAGTCATCCCCTGTGCGCGAGCCGCTTCCATCTGACCGCGCCCGATGGATTGGATCCCAGCCCTGAAAATCTCCGCCTGAAATGCTCCGTAGGTCACTGAGAGGGCAATGATAGCCCGGGTAGTCATGGGGACGGCATTATTTTCAATCTGGATCAGCGGCTGGGCAATAAAAAGTAATCCCAACTGCAAAAACCATTCACCAAGGCGATTCAGTAGACTGACCCCGGCAGGAACACCAACAAAGGCAATAAAAAATATCAACACCAGCATTGGTACGCCACGAATCAGTTCCACATATAACGTTCCTAAATTTTGAATCACAACATTATGTGAAATGCGCCCCAAACCGGTCAACAAACCAAGAATTAATGCCAGCCCGTACGCAATCAGCGTAGTCTGAACCGTAACCCCAATTCCAGCACGGATAAAATTAAAAGCGTCCTGATAACTGGGGCGAGTCAGAATGAGATGAGCTGTTAACACAAAAACACCCACCAACCCAATAATCCACCATGGGAAAAGACGGAGTTTTTCCTTAAAGTCCGTCCCAGCCAATGACGGAGAAGCAATATGTTGTTTCGCTTCTAGAGTTTCTTTCACCGCCATACCTGTTTCCTCTCGTGGGCTTTGGCCATCACCCAAATGGGGTAACAGCCAAAGCCCCCAAATCCCGAATCATTTAATGTCTTCTTCGGTTAAGCTGAACGATGGTCCAAAATATTTTTCGTTCAAAGCATCCAGGGTGCCATCCAATTTCATGGATTCCAGGGCTTTATTTACCGGCTCGACCAGTTCGCTGCCTTTTGGAAAAACAAACCCAAGCTCATCACTGGAAATCGAAGGACCGATCAATTCCAACTTTTCTGCGTTTTGACCCGAATAACCCATTCCAACAATCTCATCAATGATAACTGCATCCACGTCACCAGCGAGTAAGGCCTGAATGGCAAATGGAAATTGTTCAAAAGCCTTGATCCGTGATTCGGGTAAAAACTTAACCGCAGTTTCGTAATTTGTGGTGCTGACCTGTGTGCCCATAATCAGGGAATCGTTCTGGGCAAACTCCTCAATGCTTGAAAAGCGGTTCTCCCCTTTGCGCACTAGCAGCCGTTGTTGAATCTGGATATAACCAATTGAAAAATCCACAATTTTCTGCCGTTCAGGTGTATTGGTAATACCATCCGCAGCAACATCATACTGGCCGTCAGAAACCGCCTGAATCATCCCATCCCAAGCGGCTTCAACGAAAACAGGCTCACAATGCAAGCGGGTACATATTTCACGCCACGCATCGTAATCCCATCCACCCGGTTCGCCCGTTTGGATTGAGATATAGTTGAAAGGAAGATAGGCGTTTTCAACGGCAATAGTAACTTTACGGCAGCCCAAATCAACAATTGCAGTTTCTGCTGAACCCAAACAACCTTCCGCTTGGGAGGTCGGACTCGCGGGTGATGTCACATTTCCGCTTTCAGTTGAGGGTGTGTTCGTTTCCGAAGGGCTCGTACATGCGCTGACCAATAAAACAACGCTGATCACAACAATTCTTAATAATCGATTTCTCATTTCTGCCTCCTTTGGTCGAATAATTTATATTATGATATTTTTTGTCAAATTTCAATCACATATTTTTGTAATTTCACACCTCCAGAATTAATGGAGTTGGGTTATAAAAAACCCTCCCGGTTTGGGAGGGTTTTTAGTTCTTGAAAAAGATGGAGTTAACCATGAACACTAAGCGCCAAAAACCGCTCCCTGTGGGTAGGTTCGGTTCTTTGGGTTACGCTTAGTAATTGGCTGGAAAAACATAGCAATTTTATAGCACCTTTGATAGGATATGTCAAGAACAAATTTCCGCCATTTTTCAAAAAAATCCCTTACACCTTTATACCCTTTCGTTAGAATTGTCAGGAATAGAATTTTCCTTGACTGATCACCAACATACGGCTAAAATAACCCCTCGGTTGTCTAACACAATATTCTAATTTATAGAGCGAGGGTAACCTGATAAAGGTGAGAGGCGCTCGAGGATGGAAATAAAAAATGGAAAAGCTCGTAATTCAAGCAACCCGTCGATCGGTGACCGGCAAAAAAGTCGGAGCACTCCGAAGAGATGGCAAGTTACCCGGCATTCTCTACGGCTATCAAATCGATTCCACTCCAATTCTTATGGAGTTACGTGAAGCCAGCCGGGTACTCGCCCATGCTTCTTCTTCTCAATTGATTACTATCAATTTGGATGGAAAAGAATTTGCCACTCTGGTTCGCGAAAAGCAACGTGATTTTATCAAAGGCACCTTGCTGCATGTGGATTTCCAGGTCGTTTCGTTGACTGAAAAAATCCGAACAAGTGTAGGCATTGAACTTAGTGGAACCTCTCCTGCCGTAAAAGATTTCAATGGTGTCATCGTACAGGAATTGGATGAGGTTGAGGTTGAAGCTCTTCCGCAGGACTTGCCGGATAAGTTTGTTGTGGATATATCCGGTTTGACAAAAATTGGCGACGCCGTTTTTGTGCGGGATTTGAATGTACCCAGCAGTATTGAAATTCTAAACGAGCCCGATGAGGTTGTCGTCATTGTTACCGGCGCTGCGCCAGAAATCAGCGAAGAGGAAGTATCTGAAGAAATTTCCGAGCCAGAAGTAATTGAACGGGGCAAGAAGGAAGAAGAGGAAATCGAAGACTGACACTTCTTTTTGTCGGGAATTGGAGCAGCACAAATCCATTTTTGTGCTGCTCTTTTATTAAACCGCTTAAATTACGGCACAATCCTTGCACCTTCACAATCATCATAAATCATATATATTTTAGGTTTTCACAAATGTCTCATCAAAGCCCGTACCCAACCCTAATTGATCTGCTCCTAAAAGTAAGTGATGATGCTGTTTTGATCTTTTCGCCATCCAACAAAAAACTCATTGGCTTTAATCACAAAGTAGTTGATCTGTTTTCTGGAGAATCGGTTGACGAAAACCTCCTCGAGCGATTGTTTTTCTTTGCTCCTTCTAGTCGTGATGTGATTACTTCTCGGAGCGGCAGCATTATCCGATTGAGAAATTTCAAAATCGGCAAACAATACTGCCACCTTGAAATGCGACTAAAAAATATTGAAGATAAAAATCTTGGTACGGTAACGATTGCAATCATAAAAGATCTAACCCAGCAGTTTAAGTGGCAAAAAATGCAGGAGGCGCTCGTCAAGATTTCCGAAAGTGTTGCGTCCAGCAAAGACCTATCGGAATTGTTAGTGGAATTCCATCAGATCATCAATCAAATTATGCCTGCCAGCAACTTTTATGTAGCGCTCTATAATCCTGATCAAAACCAGATTTCTTTCCCCTACTATGTCGATGAATTTGATTCCCCTCCTCCACCCCAGCCGCTTGGCAGAGGATTGACTGATTATGTAATTCGTCGAAAAACACCGCTTCTGGTGACTCCAGAAATTTTCGAAGCACTCGTCAAAACCGGTGAAGTAGAATCAATTGGCGCGCCTTCAATAGACTGGTTAGGGGTACCTCTCCTTGCCCGGCAAGTAATTATTGGAGCAATGGCAGTACAAAGTTATCAGCATGATGTCCGCTACACTCAGGAAGACCTGCAATTTCTGACCTTCGTTGCTCCACATCTTGCCAATGCTATTCTGATTAAGCAATCAGAAACGGAACAGCGAAAGCAACACGAACTAGTCAAAAGTATTTTTGAATATTCACCGAATGCAATTGTATTGACCGATCTGAACGGGAACTTCATTGATTGTAATTCGGCTTTAATCTCCTTGCTGGGAGTTCAGTCCAAGGATGAAATCATCGGAAAAAATGCCCTGGAATTTATCGTCCCGGAAGATCAGAAACGCGCTATTCGATACTTCGATGAAATCATTGCTTCTGCTAATTCATTGGAAGATGAATTCACGGCAATGACTCCGCATGGAAGTAAATTGATTTTGAAAATTTCAGCTTCGCTAATTAAGAATGAAAATCAGCAGCCTCAATATATTGTTGGTATTTTCAACGATGTAACCCAACAACGAACCTCGGAAACTGCCTTGAAAATAAGTGAAGAAAGATACAAACTGGCCTCCGAAGGAGCGAATGATGGTATCTGGGATTGGGACTTGCTCGCCAATCGCATTTATTACTCGCCCCGCTGGAAAAAATTACTCGGTTTTTCTCCCGAGGAAATCTCTGACTCGCCCGAAGAGTGGTTTACCCGGGTTCATCAGGATGACCTCCCCAATTTAAAATCGAATTTAGAAGCTCATTTGTCTGGTTTGATTCCCCACTTTGAGTGCGAACATCGCATTCGTCACAGCGATGGCGAATTCCGGTGGGTTTTAGCACGCGGAATGGCGGTTAAAGGCGAATTCGGAAATCCACACCGCATTGCCGGCTCTTTGACTGACATCACCCGTCAAAAGGTCAACGAGGATCAACTGGTTCATCAAGCACTTTACGACAGACTGACCGGATTGCCGAACCGCATCCTTTTCATCGAAAGGCTTGACCAGGCAATTAAGCGTTCAAAACGACATGAACAACCCACCTTTGCCATTCTGTTATTGGATTTGGATCGGTTCAAAATCGTAAATGACAGTCTGGGGCATCGGATAGGCGATCAGATGATTGTTGAAATAGCCCAGAGATTGGATAATTGTCTTCGGGCTGAAGATACCATTGCTCGTCTGGGCGGAGATGAGTTTGCTATCTTGCTCAGCGACCTCCACGATCCCTACGAAATCATTCAAATCATCAACCGCATTCAAAGAGAAGTCAATCGCCCGGTACTTGTTGAAGGAAATAAAGTGTTCACCACATGCAGCATTGGGGTTGCCATGGCTAATCCCGAAACAGAATCCCCCGAAGCCATGATGCGGGATGCCGATACGGCCATGTACGAAGCAAAAGCCCAGGGTGGGGATGCGTATATGATTTTTGACAAAATAATGCATGCAAAGGCTGTCTCTTTGTTGAATTTGGAAACCAATTTACGGCAGGCACTTTCCAAAGGTGAACTGGTTGTCTATTATCAGCCCATTGTAGATGCGTTCACACAAAGGGTAGTTTATATTGAAGCCTTACTCCGTTGGAATCACCCCCAACATGGTATAGTTCTACCCAATCAGTTTATCGACCTCGCCGAGGATACCGGTTTAATCCTGCCAATTGGAGAATGGGTTTTGCGGGAGGCATGTACCCAGCTCAAAAAATGGCAAGCTGCTGGAATGAGAAACCTGAAAGTCTCGGTAAATTTTTCGGCTCGTCAATTTCAGCAGACCGATCTACCATCCATGGTTCGAGATGCCCTTCTTCAAACTCAACTTGATCCCGCCTCATTGGTCATTGAAATTACCGAAAGTCGAAATTTTTCTCAATTCGAGAAATTTGAAACGATGTTATGGGAGCTGCGTGGATTGGGTGTAAAAATTTCGATTGATGATTTTGGAACCGGTTATTCTTCCTTGAGCACAATTCAACGCTTGCCCGTTCACACCATCAAGATTGGCCAGAATTTCATCTCTCAAATTGGAATTCATAAAGAAAATGACCTGATCATCCAATCCATGATCGAAATGGCACATCGTCTCGGTTTGAGTGTCATCGCAGAAGGTGTTGAAACCGAACAACAGTTGAGTATCTTAAGAAAGTTTCACTGCGACATGATTCAAGGCTTCCATTTCAGCAAGCCCGTAAAGGCTAATGAGCTTGAGTTTTTCCTGAAACCATCCGATTCTTAGGTTTGGTTGGGGATCAAGCCAAGTTTTTCCAGTAAATCTAACAGGATGCGAGCGGAAATCCCCCATAATTGCTCGCCATCATAGGGTCTGTAAAATACAACACCCTGACGAATACCAAAAGGTGAAAGCCAGTCACGAATGTGATAATTTTCTTTGCGGATAAGCCAGTCTAATGGGATCGTAAAAACCCTGCTAACTTCTTGAGGATTTATTTGAAGAACAAAAGGCCATTCGATCTGTGCAACGACAGGAAAAATGATGTAACCGGTTACCGATTCGTGGGGATGCATTGCACCCAAAACATGGACATACTCTGGTTTCAAACCGATTTCTTCATATGCTTCTCGCAAAGCAGTCGTAATTGGGCTCTCATCGGAAGGCTCAATTGCTCCGCCAGGGAACGAAACCTGCCCTTTATGATCATTAACTGATTCGGACCTGCGGGTAAACAGCACGCTCCATTTATTTTGGTCCAGGATCAAAGGCACTAAGACTGCCGCCTGTTTTCCCTTACCAGTGGGATTTATTTTTGGAAGTTCCGCCCTGTAGTTTAGCAAACTTTTAATTTTTTCGGCTGTTAATGAAATTTCCATTTGGGCCAAATCACCAACAAATCAGTCTTCGCTATCATTTTCCAATTCGTCAGTTTCTTCCAGTTCATTAATTTGCTCGTCACCATTTTCAATCAGAACCGGACGGGCAAAAATTAAAAATCCGGTGTGAGCAACCATTCGGTCAACCGGTCGAAGGCGGTCCGGTTCAGGTTTGTAATAACGCAACAACACTTCACAAACATCCACAAACGCAAAATCAAATTGTCTCAATGCCAGTAATAATTTTGATACCTGATTGGCTGTTGGCAGAATACAACCGAAAAAACCGCCCATCTTCAGTGCTTTTCGGGCATGATGAATGTAATTATAGGGGTTGGGCAAATCAAGAAATAGTGCATCCACCCCCTCCTCATCAAATCCTTGCTCCTGAGTCAGTTCTCTTAACTTAAAGTCAACCCGTTCTTCAAGCCCCAGGCGACTGATGTTCTTTCGTGCCAGTTTTTGCATTTCTTCCCTGGCTTCATAGGTAATCACTTTTCCCCGACTGCCAACCGCAAATGCCATTGCTGAAGTCAACGATCCCGAACCCGTACCAGCCTCAAGAACAACCTGTCCTTCTCCAATACCCATTTGAACAAGAATAAAACCAATATCTTTTGGATAAAGGATTTGTGTATTTCGAGGTAATTCTTTAAGCAAGTCTCCCAGTGCAGGCTGCAATACATAAAAGGGATTTCCCATGTGACTTCTGATTCGGCTGCCCCATGGTTTACCGATGATGTCATCAAATTTAACAACCCCTCGATGAGTCTGCAACTCACCGCCTTGTTTTACTCTTACAATGAAACTCTTATGGCGAAGCCCAACCAATTGGGCTAGATCTCCATCGTTGACGGTTGTACCGTGTAAATTCCAGCTCAAAGTGCCCTCACAATTTTTTCCCGGCCTTACGTTCTGGCTCAACCTGCACCAGGCTTAACCAATATCCGATACCCATAACGATGATACTTCCAATGGTTGCTGTCCCAAGATTCAATTGCCCTACCTTTATAAATTCCCATCCAATCAGATTCCCCAGCCAATGACCGCCCCAAAAACCAGTCCAGGCAAAAACAAGATAAAGCCCAAAGCGCATGAAACTCCCACCTCGCCAGAGGTGAAACGCCGCCCCATATAAAGTTGCGATAACCATCCCAAATAAAACAGATTGAAGAATCATGAGAATGTCTCCTCTCCGTTCAAAACCGGAATCGCCTTGCGAATCATCCCTCCGCCAATAACTTCCTCGCCATGGTACAATACCGCTCGCTGTCCGGGAGTTACATCTCGCAGGAATTGCTCAAATTGAACCCTTATGGTATGGGTATCTATCACCTCTATAGAAGAAGGAACCAGGCGTGCCTTATAGCGAATCTTGACATCTGCTTGAAATTGGGAAGCGGGTGGTGTTCCTGCTATCCAGTTTACACCATCAGCAATTAAACCGCCAAAGCGCAATTCCGATTCTTCACCCACGATCAAAACATTTTCTTCGACATTTTTACCGACAACATAGAAGGGACGAGGAGCCTGTATCCCTAAGCCCTTCCGCTGACCGATTGTGTAAAACCCTAATCCCTGATGCTCTCCCACCACCCGGCCCTCGGTCGTTATTACCTTTCCCGGACGAATAACATCAGGCGCGTGCTTTCGAAGAAAATCCCGATAATCTTGACCGGCAAGGAAACACAGATCCTGACTGTCTTGCCTTTCTGCAACAGGCAAACCAAACTCTCTGGCCATTTGACGTACTTGCAGCTTCGTGAACTCCCCTACAGGCAATAGGGTATGCTGTAATTGATCCTGACCTAAAACACTCAATACATAGGATTGATCCTTATTCTCATCCAGACCTTTAAGAAGTTTCACAAGCCCATTATTGGCTACACGAAGTCTGGCATAATGTCCGGTAGCCATCTTCTCAGCACCCATTGCCTGGGCATGTTTCAACAAATAATCCCAGCGGATGAACCGGTTACAAAGGAGACACGGATTTGGAGTAATACCCGTCCGATACCCCTCAAAAAAATGCTCTACAACTACCTGTCTGAAAATTTCTTGGGCATTTACCGCGTAAAAAGGGATTTTTAACTGCGCTGCAACACGCCGGGCCTGTGCCATTGCATCGGGTGTACAACAGCGATTGCTCTCCTCTTTGCCCGGCTCGCTCCACAACCTTAACATTACCCCAAATACCTGAAAGCCCTGCTCCACGAGTAAAGCTGCCGCAACCGAACTATCTACTCCGCCGCTCATCGCTACCGCAACTGTCGCACCCTTCATCTTCAACGCTTCCCAATTCCTTCATTCAACTTTCTAAAGTTTTGAATTACCACCGGTAAGGAGTTGACAAAGTTTTCGACCTCATCAGGAGTTGTATATTTTCCCACCGTAACCCGCAAAGAACCCAGCGCTAATTGTGAAGAAATGCCCATCGCCAACAACACATGCGAGGGTTTGGGATCACCAGTCTTACAGGCAGAGCCGGATGAGCATGCAAAACCAGCAGCATCAAGGTGAATCAGCAATTGGTTGCCATCCACCCCTTCGAAAACAAAACTGGCGTGATTGCTCAACCGATCAACAGGATGCCCAGTTAAATACGCCCCTTTAATAAATTCTTGCACCGAGACAATAATCTTATCCCGCAATTGCATCAGGAAGGGTTGCATATTTTGCAATTCCATTTGAGCCAGCTCAAAGGCCTTTGCCATTCCGACAATGTAGGGAACATTCTGTGTGCCTGCGCGCAATCCAAATTCCTGCCCACCGCCGGTTTGTATTGGCAGGATAGATGTGCCTTTCCGAATAAATAAAGCCCCCACTCCTTTTGGCCCATAAAACTTGTGCGCCCCGAAGGATGCCAGATCGCACCAGTTACCGAGTCCTTTCATTGAAAGGTGAGCTGCTGCCTGTACGGCATCTGTATGAAATGGTATTTCGTTTGCCCTGCAAATCTGCCCCAATTCCTCTACCGGGTTGATGCTGCCAATTTCATTGTTTCCATAAATCACCGATACGATAGCCACATCCTGGTCAATCTTTCTTCGCAGATCATCAGGATCAACCATCCCATACGTATCCACTTCCAAATATTCTAGGCGAAAACCAAAATGATCGGCTAATTG
>NZ_JBRCOK010000096.1:0-20606 GCF_053501535.1 Bellilinea sp.
AACATGGCCAGGTCCGGCCGACCGGCCGGCCCATAAACCGTAAAAAACCGGAAGATGGTTACATCCAACCCATATAAATGATGATAGGCGTGACACATCACCTCGCCGGCTTTTTTGGTGGCAGCATAGGGTTGTAAAGGATGGCTGCTGTCGGCTTCTTCCGAAGTCGGGTAGGGTGGATTAGCCCCGTAGATGGACGAAGTCGAGGCAAACACGAATTTATTACAATCATACTGATGGCACATCTCCAGCAAGGTCAGTGTGCCGGCCGAATTGGATCGTTCAAACTCCCAGGGGTCCTGCGTGCTGGCGCGCACACCGGCCCGCGCCGCAAGATGAATGACCGCATCGAAATAGCGGTATTGATGGAATAAATCCTGCATGGCAGACCGTTCAGCTACATCCTTGCGGTGGAATTGGAAGGAAGCAAATTTGCTGAGTTTCTCAAGGCGGTATTGCTTCAAACGGACATCGTAGGCCGCATTGAGATTGTCCACCCCCACCACCTGATGCCCCTGCTCCACCAGCAGCTGCACCACCCGCGCGCCAATAAAGCCGGCTGCGCCAGTAACCAGATAGCGCAGGGTCATTACAACCTCACCACTTTGGGATGATTGCGCCCCTGTTTACCGAGTGCATTGCGCGTATCTACGATCAATTTTGCCCTTTCAAGAATGGCAGGATAATCGTAAACCGAGTGATTGGTAATGATAACCACACAATCCGCCTCGCCAACTGCACCCATCAGATCATCTACTGTTTCGAGATGGTACTCGTTGTGGTCAATGACCGGGATATAGGGATCGTGATATCGGACCAGCGCGCCCTTCTCGCGCAGTAAATGAATCACGTCCAGCGCCGGCGATTCGCGCAAATCGTCCACATCCGGCTTGTAAGCCGCTCCCAGTACCAGCACTTTGCTGTCGCGCAAGGGTTTATGATGGTCATTCAAGGCATCCTGAACTTTTCCCACCACAAAGCGCGGCATATTGGTGTTGATTTCGGAGGCCAGCTCAATGAAACGCGCCGTATAATTCAGTGATTTCAGTTTCCAGGACAGGTAGAGCGGATCAATTGGAATACAATGCCCGCCCAAGCCCGGTCCGGGGGTAAACTTCATGAAGCCGAACGGCTTGGTGGCTGCCGCTTCGATCACCTCCCACACATCCACTTTCAGGCGGTTGCACATGATTGCCAGTTCATTGACCAGCCCGATGTTAATCATGCGGAAGGTGTTTTCCAACAATTTGGCCATTTCAGCAACTTCGGTCGAAGAGACCGGCACCACCGTTTGGAGAGCCTCACCATACCATGCCGCAGCCACTTCAGTACAATGCGGGGTAATGCCGCCCAACACTTTGGGAGTATTGTAGGTCGTCCAATCCTTTCGTCCGGGGTCAACCCGCTCTGGTGAAAAGGCTAAGAAGATATTTTCCCCGATCGCCAGGCCGGGCCGAGCGCACAAGGCAGGCAGCACCAGTTCACGGGTGGTGCCGGGGTATGTGCTGGATTCCAGAACGATCACCATACCGGCATGAGCATAGGGCGCCAGCCCCTCAGCCGCACTGACGATAAAGGATAAATCGGGGTCGCCGGTCTTGCGCAGCGGCGTCGGCACACAAATGGAAACAGCATCGGCTGCCTGTAAGGCTGCATATTCGGTTGTAGCCTTCAGCCTGCCCTGTTCCACCAGACGCTTAACCTGCTCCTGGGGCACATCCAGAATATAACTTTCGCCGCGATTGAGCGCAGCCACCTTACTCTCAACCAGGTCAATACCGGTGACTTCAAAACCGGCTTCAGCAAACACGACTGCCAGCGGAAGGCCCACATATCCCATACCGAGGATGGCAACTTTTGCCGTGCGGGTCTTGAATTTTTCAATCAACTGCTGTTGATAGGATTCGGTCGTCATTTTTTTTCTCTTTCAAATACGAAATCAGGAATAAACCGGGCGGCAGCCCCTAGAAAAGACTCAATTGGGTGGGTTTGGGTTGTTCTTCCTCTTCGGATTCCTGTTTTGAAACTGGCTGGCTGTCTTTAACAGTATGCCGATTTTGACGCGCCTGTTGAATGTAGCCTGCTAGTTTGGAAAAATCCTCCACCACGGCACTTTTCAGCGAGGGTTGATGCAGCGCTGCAGCCGGATGAAACATCGGCACAACCAGCCGCCCATCCAGCCAGCGGGCTTTACCGTGCACATCACTGATGCGTACATTCGGCAGAAATCGCGCCATGGAATACCGTCCCAGGGTAACGATGACCAGCGGATTAATCGCCCGAATTTGCTGTTCCAGATAGTCATTGCAGGCTGCCAGCTCCTCAGGGAGAGGGTCACGGTTACCCGGCGGGCGGCACTTAACCACGTTGGTAATAAATACCGTTTCTCTTTTGAGGCCGGCACGCTGCAACAATTCATCCAAAAACTTGCCGGCTGCTCCCACAAACGGACGACCCTGTTCATTTTCATAAAAACCCGGTCCTTCGCCGATGAACATGACTTCAGCATTGGAAGGACCCTCACCCGGCACGGCCTTTTTCCGCGAATAACTCAACTGGCAGCGTTGACACACGGATACTTCAGCAGCGACTTTTCTCAAGATTTCATCTGGTTGATCCATGGTCTTTCTCCCCGAAAGGAATTGTTCCATTCTCATCGTCACAACCCTGCAAAAAGTTGCGCAGTTTCTGGGGGTTGATGTTTTCAAGCGTCATGATCAACGCATCTTCCCCATTATCCCGGTAATAACCGCTGCGCACAGATGTGACTTCAAATCCAAATTTTTTATACAGGTTTTGGGCGGCCAGGTTCGAGCGGCGCACTTCCAGGTAACATTGCCGAACGCCCATCGCATAAACCTCCAGCAGGGATTCCGCCAGCAGGCGGCAGCCAATCCCCTTGCGGCGGTACGCCGGATGAATTGCAAAGGTGCCGATATGCGCCTCATCCAGCACCTGCCACATCACCACCATTCCCACCACCACATTGTGTCCATCGGGCGTTTCAATTTCAGCCACCCACAAACGAGAAGCTGGATTTTCCGTAATTTCAAAACGGAAAGAACGTTCCGGCCAAGGCAAAGAAAACGAAGCCACATCAATCTCACGGACTCGCGGGACATCCCGAAGTTCCATTGGGCGGATTTTCAACCGCGCCGACGAAAGGGTTTCTTTCAAACCGTTACCCCCTCTGCAGTGCTGAGATAGATTGGCGCAAGACGGATGGGATCATCCAGCTTGTTGCTACGCCAGCGTTTCCATGCCAGTTCCGCCAAATAGGACGGCCTCCTTAAAGAGGACGCTGGAGAGGCCAGAATGACCAGCCGCCTTTTGCGCGCCAGGGTTACCCGTTCAGCAGCATTTAACTCACCGCATACCAGCGTCGGCGTTTCGATAGACTGAGCCAGTTCATCAACACTCATCACCTGCGGTTCAGATTGACTTTCCCAATGGCTGCCCTTCGGCTGGTAGCGGCCCACTGCCAGCCTTCCCCGGCCCGCCTGTAAGGCAACCACCAGCGGCAGGTTTTGCACCGGCTGGGCAGCCGTGAGGATATCAAAGGTGGGGATACCAATCAGCGGGATTTTAGCAGCCAGCGCCATCCCCTTAGCCAGCGCAAGTCCAATCCGCAAACTGGTGAACGAACCCGGCCCCAGTGCAACGCCAATTGCTTTCAAATCAGCCGTGCGCACCCCGCAGCGATTCATCAAGTCCTGCAAGGCTGGCGCTACTTCCACCGTGTGATGGTTTTGGGTACGCCAGACGGCTTCCCCAATCACCTGCGCCCCTTCGTAGAGGGCAACACCGGCATACTGCGTCGAAGTATCCAGTGCCAGCAGCATTTAACCTCCCACGACCCGCTGACGAAATTCCTGCACCAGTGTTTCATAACGGCTGCCCTGAGCCAGAAAAACCATACCGCGCTGTTCTTCTGCAATCCAGTTCAGGCGCACCAGCAAGTGTTCGCGCGGCAAGGCCGCTTGAATGTTTTCAGGCCACTCCACCACCAGAGCGCCGCTTTCCATCATCCAGTCCAGATCCAATTCCAGTGCTTCAGCCGCCGATTTCAAGCGGTAAGCATCCAGATGATAAAGTGCATGACCATCCGGCCGGCGGTACACGTTAACCAGTACAAAGGTAGGGCTGGACACTGCATCCAAAGAACCCCAACCCTGGGCCATGCCTTGAACCAGGGTCGTTTTTCCGCTGCCCAATTCGCCCTGTAATAGCACAACATCCCCCGTCTGCAAGAGCCCCCCCAAACGCATTCCCAGCCGGCGGGTTTGATCGGCGCTGCGACTGAAAAATTCCAGCGTTCGTGCATCCAGAATAGGCATAATCAAATTATACCCGTATTTTGGCAGATGACTGTCGGCAGGCTCGTTCCACCAGCAGACGGGCAATCTGGCGGGCGGCCTGCGGTCGTCCCAGTTTCAATGAAATCCGGGCGGTTTTCAGGCGTTCTTCCGGCCGTTTCAACCAGTGTTGGAGCGCCCTCACCACCAGTCCGGGCTGCGGCGCCCAAACACCCGCACCATGTTCAACAACGAAATCCACATTTCCATCCTCTTGACCGGGCATTTTGCTGTAGAGGATTAATGGCAAACCGGCAATGAAGGCTTCGCAAATCGTGCCGGGGCCGGCTTTAGTAATCAAAATATCCGCTGCGCGCATAAATTCGGGCATTTCGGTCACAAATCCATACACTTTGACCGGAATTTGCCAGCGCACCCGTTCCAGCTGTTCCCTGAGAATGCGGTTTCTTCCGGTAACAATGATCAATTGCAGCGGCAAGTGAGCCTCATCAATCGCCCGTGCTGTGGTTGCCAGCGGCCCCATACCCTCGCCACCGCCGACCAGCACTGCCACCGGCAAATCCTGACGCCAGCCGAGCTGTTCCCGCAGAACGCGCTCATCCGCCAGCGGCTTACAAAATCGGTCAGCAACCGGCAAACCCACCACCCGCATTTGGTCCGCTTTCAAACCCATTTCCAGGCCGCGCTGGTAGGCTTCCTCGGTCGGCACCACCACCAGATCAGCCTGATTGCAATACCAGGCTGCGTGAGTGGAAACCAGATCGGTCACAACCGTGATGAAGGGGATACCCAATTTTTTTGTAGCCCTGGAAACCGGCGTGTTGATCAATTGGTGAACCGAAACCACCAGCGATGCCGGATGTTCTTCCAGAAGCCGGTCAAGCGAGCGGCGCACATACGGCCAGAGCATGGTATAGGCAAAGCGGGTTCTGCGTTTACCATCCGAGATGCGGTAGCCCAGTTCCCACAAATCCGGCATACGCGAAAGGGTCGGATAAATGCGGGGTGCCAGGTTAATCGGCGGCGGGGCGTATTGCAAAAAAATATCCACCATCTCCGTACCGATCTGATCCCCAAATTCCAGCCCAATCGCCTCAATAATGGCTTCGGCGGCGCTGCGGTGTCCACCGCCGGTATCGGAAAACAGGAAAAGGATGTGCGGTTTATCCGGCGGGGTTTTGCTCATGGCTCTCTCGCGATACAATTGCTTTCAATCGGCGGGCTAATTCCCGGCGGGTCAACAGCACGCGCCGTTGACAGGTGCAGCATTCCAGCCCAATATCCGCCCCCAGACGCACAATTTTCCACTCGTACCCGCCGCACGGGTGTGGTTTACGCAGGCGCACCACATCATTGAGCTGCAAATCTGGCAACATGCCCGCATTATACCACCCATGTTATAATCGTTTCATGCTGAATCTCGATCCACAAACCATCATCAGTCGCATTTTCATCTTGATTATTGCTTTCAGCGTGCATGAATTTGCGCACGCCTGGACGGCAACCCGCTTTGGCGATGAAACCCCGCGTCAATACGGGCGGTTGACGCTCAACCCACTCAGTCACCTCGACCCGTTTGGCTCCCTCATGCTGTTGATTGCCGGTTTTGGCTGGGCTAAACCGGTACCGGTCAATCCCTACGCGCTTAACCGTCGCTCACCAGCCGCGCTGATGTGGGTTTCACTGGCCGGTCCGTTTTCCAACTTTTTGCTGGCAGCCGTAGCCGCCATTCCACTGCGGCTTGGACTGGTCACCTTCTCCTCCAGCAGTCCACTGCCGGGTTTTTTCCCTACCCCCTATCAATTCCTGCTGGAATTTATCTTCATTAATCTGATCTTGATGTTGTTCAACCTGATTCCGCTGGCGCCGCTGGATGGGGATAAAATTGTTGAATATTTCGCACCGCCCTCACTGGCGCGGGTGATGAGCGTCATCCGGCCGTATGGCGCTTTGATCCTGATTGGTTTGCTGATCATCCCCTCGCGCCTGGGTTTTGACGTGTTTTCATTAATCATGAACCCGGCTTTACCCAATCTCCTCTACCTCTTACTGGGAGGAAATTAATGGCTTTACGCATCTCTCTTTTAGGTTTAAATCAGACCGCCGTTTCTATCGGGCTGGCGCTGCAAAAAAACACCGCTCAATTGGAACGAGTGGGATCGGATGCCGACTTGATTGCCGAACAAAAGGCGCTCCACCTCAAGGCAATTGACCGCATCATCCATAACTTACACGCCGCAGTTGAAAAAGCCGATGTGGTCATCCTGTGTCTGCCGGTGGACGAGATTCATCCCACTCTGGAAGCCATTGCCCCCTCTCTGAAACCCGGTGCGGTGATTCTGGACACCTCGCCGCTCTCCAACACGGTATTCAACTGGGCGAAAAACCTGCTGCCCGAAGAACGCTACCTGATTTCCTTTACGCCCGCCCTCAACCCCGCTTTCCTTACAGATATGGACGAATCCCTCGACAAATCCAGCCCGGAATACTTCCAGCGGGGGTTAATCGTCATCACTGCCCCACCCGAAACCCACGCTGATGCCCTCAAACTGGCCGGTGATCTGGCGGAAATGATCGGCGGAAAGCCTTTTTACGCCGATCCCTTTGAAGCCGATGGACTGATGGCCATGGTGGATTTACTCCCCAAACTGGCCGCCGCCGGTTTGATGCGCGCCGCAATGAACCAGCCCGGCTGGCGCGAAGGCAGAAAGCTTGCCGGTCGCTCCTTTCTGGAAGTCACCGAGCCCCTCCTGCACCTCAATGAACAAAAATTGCTGGGACAGTCCGCCATCCATAACAGTGATAATGCCATCCGTCTGCTGGATGCCCTGATTGGTGAACTGGAAGACTTCCGCGAGATGCTTCTCAATCAGGATGATCAGGCGCTTCATCATGCGCTGAACAGCGCTCAACAGCAGCGCATTTTATGGTGGAATGACCGCCTGGAAGGGATGTGGGATGTACCCTCAACACCTTCCATTCTGCCCACCAGCGGTCAGGTGATTGGCAGGCTGTTCGGTTTGGGTAAACGCCCGCGTGAACAGGATAAAGGAAATAAGCCATCCAAGTAACCTATGGGGTATTACTGCTACATTCTTGAATGCAGCGATGGCAGTTTCTACACTGGTTGGAGCACCGACCCGCACCGCCGTGAGCGGCAGCATAATTCAGGCAAGGGGGCACGTTACACCCGCCTGCACCTGCCCGTTCGCCTTGTATATGTAGAAGAGCAGCCCACCCGGCAGGATGCCATGCGGCGTGAAGCTCAATTGAAGAAACTCACTCACCAACGTAAAAAACAATTGATCGAAAACGGCAGGCCAGCATGATAAAACCCCTATCCCCGTCCCTCCCTGCTCCTCAATGGGATATCCACGCTCCCGGGCGAGTGAATTTGCTGGGAGAACATGTGGACTACAACGACGGCATCGTCTTACCGGCCGCCATTGACCGCTATGTCCATTTACAGGCGGTTGAAACCGGGCACACCCGGGTCGAACTGACGGCGCTTGATCTTGGGGAAAAAATTACTTTTGATTTAGAAAACCTGCAGCCTCAGGCGTTGCCCGATTGGGCGCGCTATCCTGCCGGGGTGGCCTGGGCTGCGCTTCAACGCGGTTTACCGGTCAGCGGCATCCGCGCAGTGTATACTTCATCTGTGCCGATTGGCGCCGGACTGAGCTCCTCGGCTGCTGTGGAAGTGGCCTTTGGGGCTTTATGGAATGAGTTGAACCGCTGGGGGTTAAGCCGCCTGGAGCTGGCTCAATTGTGCCAGCAAGCCGAAAATCGGTTTGTCGGCGTCAATTGCGGTTTGATGGATCAATTTGCCTCGGCTTGCGGTATCAAGGGCCACGCCCTGATGTTCGACACCCGCTCGCTGTCTTACGAACCCGTCCCGCTGCCGGCGAGTACAGCCCTGGTGATTGCCGACTCGGGTATGCGCCGCACGCTGGCAAATTCTGCCTACAATCAGCGCCGCGCCGATTGTGAGGAGGCCGTGCGCCTTTTACGGGTTTACCTGCCGGGTATCCGCAGCCTGCGAGATGTGCGGCTGGATGACTTCAACCGATTTTCAGCTCACCTGCCGGAGCAGGTCGGGCGGCATGCGCGCCATGTTGTGGAAGAAATTGCCCGGGTTGAAAAGGCCGTTGATCTGCTCAAACAGGGCGACGGCGCTGCTTTTGGTCAATTGATGGTTGAAGGCCATGCTTCCCTGCGCGATCTGTATCAGGTCAGCATTCCAGAACTGGACAGGCTGGTAGAAATTGCCACCTGCCTGCCGGGCTGCCTCGGAGCGCGACTGACCGGTGCGGGTTTTGGCGGCTGCACCGTCAACCTGGTTGAGGAAGAATCGGCTCAGATTTTTGCCCAAAGACTGGCTCAGGAATACACCCTGCGCACTGGTAAAACCGGAGAAATCTACCTTTGTCATGCCAGCGAGGGCGTCCATGTTCAAACCGGTTGAGTAATTGACATTTTCGGACAAAAATCAGGAAGAATATCACCCTGTAAACTCAAACTCTGGACGAAAAAATCACTATAATGAGAGTATCCCTCACGTTAATCGGCGAAACTGAAGCCGCGTTGCTGTTTCTCCCTTTTTCTACCCCGAAGTTCCAGGAGGAAATTCAGATATGAAGGTGTTTGTTGATCCGGATACCTGTATGGGCTGTGGCGTGTGTGAAACCATTGCTCCGGAAATTTTTCAATTGGGTGATCAAATTCACGCAATCGTCATCATGGACCCGGTGCCTGAATCTTACCGCGATCTTGTCCAGCAAGCCGTGGATGAATGCCCGGAAGAAGCCATCTCCTTTGAAGATTAACCTACCGTTTGTAAGACGATGCAAGAAATCACCCCGTTAAGTTGTATACCAGCGGGGTGATTTCATTCTACTCTGCTATCTAATCTGCTCGAAAAAGGTCTATTCCTCAAACAGAGGCAGGTGCGCCAGCGCTACAATCCCATTCCAACGCGCTGATTCACCCTCGGTACAAATCGCTGCTTCTACGGTTACGGTTGCCCCGGCCTGTTCCATCAGGGAACGCATCCCTTCCAGCGTCGAACCGGTGCTGATCACATCATCCAGAATCATCACTTTTTTTCCGCGCAGTAAGCGGTGGTCTTTCTCATCAAGGAAAAGCGTTTGCGGTTCGCCGGTCGTAATTGAGAGGGTTTGAGCTTTTAAAGCCTCACCCATGTAAAATTTATAAACCTTGCGCAGCACCACATACGGCTTGTTCAAACGCACGGACATGGCATACGCCAGCGGAATGCTTTTGGATTCGGCCGTAACGATCACATCAAAATCACGGTCACGCGATTTTTGTGCCAGCGCCTCGGCACAGGCCTCGACCAGCGGCGTATCCCCCAGAATGTTTAAAATGGCAATTTTCAGTCCGGGTTTGACTTCAAACAGCGGCAATTCGCGGTGCTGCCCCGCCAGTTCAATCGGGTATGTTTCGCGTTCTACCATCTTCCCAACTCCTCATCAATTTTTCTGCCGGCATGTCCCCGATGATGACAGAACTCAAGTTTACCATAGAACGACCATTTTAGATAAATCAATCGGGACTTAATTGAAAGCCTAGCGGCTGCCCAGGCGGGCAATGATGTTTAAAACCACGGTGAGAAGAACGCTGAGCAGAATGGATGCAGCCAGTGGAAAGATGCAGGTAAAGCCATCTCGTTCAATTTTGATGGTTCCGGGCAGATTTTGCAAAGCCGGCAGCCGCCCCATCAGCCAGAAGATTCCGCCAACCACCACCAGCCCAATGCCAAGCAACATTAACCAGCGTCCAATCACTTCAAAACTTTGCATGATGACATCACCTCCAACAGGAATTATCCAAAAATATAATACAACGACTGCCAGAAGTGTAGGTCAAACGATACCACTCTCCCACCAGTATTTTGAGAGACTTCAATCTTCTTGACACCTCATTCATTTGGGAGTATATTAAGTGTATAATTTACACCAACTATCTTTCCCCGGAGTTCCCCCATGAGTATCTTCGACGGCAAACGGCTCACGAACGAAACTTTCAAACTGGATATCGAGCGTATGCGGCGCGGCTGGTACACCGATAAGTACTTTGTCAACATTGCCACCATGCTTACCGTGCTCTCCAAACAGGGTTACCGCTATCAGGGCAGGGATCACCGCTTGCCAGCCGGCATTGACCCCTATCAAATTGCCTGCGGCGACATTGAAGTCGAGATGCAATGGTTCACCCGCCGTCCCGGAAAAACGATTGTGGTTGGCGTGGACAAAGCCCTGACCATGCTGCGTCACTGCACGGGTTACTTCGAGGGAGACACCTTTATCAACACCGCCGACCAGCTGGAAGTCTGGGCGGTTCACGATGGCTGCACGGTAACCTCGGATGGAAACCCGCTGCATGTGCAGCCAGTCATGCGCGTGCGCGGGCGCTACCGCGATTTCGCCATTTTAGAAACCCCCACACTGGGCATTCTCACCCGCGCCAGTCGTGTTGCCACCAATGTGTATAACGCTCTGGTGGCTGCACGCGGCAAGCCAATGCTTTTCTTCCCGGCTCGTTTTGACCTGCACGAAGTGCAGGCCGCGGATGGTTACGCCTACCAGATTGCCGTGCAGCGCTATAACCTTGACCATGCCAGCACCCTCGGCCCCTTCGTTTCCACCGATGCGCAGGGCGACTGGTGGGGCGGCGCCGGAGGCGGCACGGTGGCTCATGCCGCCATCGCCTCATTTTTGGGAGACACTGCTGAAGCCATGCTGGCCTTTGCTCAGGTGCTGCCACCCAGCATCCCACGGATTGCGCTGGTGGATTTCAACAATGATTGTGTGCGCGATTCGCTCCAGGTTTGTAAAGCCATGTTTGAGCGTTACCGCACCTTGGTCGAAACCGGTCAGCCGGAAGAAGCCAACCGTTACAAACTCTACGGCGTCCGACTGGATACCAGCGGCAGCCTGCGGGATGTCAGCGTCCCACCGCTGGGCGACCCGGCCCTGGATTTGGGTGTCAATCCACGCTTGGTCTTTCTGGTGCGTCAGGCACTGGATACCGCCTGGGAAAGCTGGGACTTGCCTGCTGAATGGCGAGAACCCGCCCGCCGTTTCTGTCAGGAAGTTAAAATTGTGGTTTCCGGCGGCTTTACGCCGGAAAAGATTACCCGCTTCGAAAAATTAAGTGTACCGGTGGACATCTACGCGGTTGGTTCGGCTTTATTTGACAATCACAACGACACGGTCACCGATTACACCGCCGATGTGGTGCGCATCAAAGTGGATGGGCAGTGGATCGACATGGCCAAAGTGGGGCGAAAAGCCCTCGATAATCCCGACCTGGAGCGAGTCTGGTAGGTCAGGGTTTTTGATAAACCAGCCCAACCCAATCGTTTTGTACCATTCGCTCAACGAATTGCAGGCCGTGCATTTCGGCTTCTGCTTCGACTGCCGGTGATTGCTCATCCAGAATACCGGACAGGATGATCTTACCCCGATTTGTAATGGTATCCGTCAGTCCTTCCCCAAACATGCGAATGATGACCGGAGCAAGGATATTCGCCAGCACCAGCGGAGCGCGGCGCAGTGCATAATAACCCAACAAAATTTCCCCCAGCGAGCCTACCCCGCTGTCAATTTGCTCGGCAACCCCGTTCAATGCGGCGTTTTCGCGCGTAGAGCGGATGGCCGCCTGATCAATATCCACAGCCACCACCCTGCTGGCGCCCAGTTTAACCGCCGCAATGGATAAAATCCCCGACCCGCAGCCAATATCAATCACCGCATCACCCGGTGTGAGGTGTCTTTCCAGCAAGGCCAGGCACAGCTGGGTGGTAGGATGTGTGCCGGTGCCAAAAGCCATACTGGGGTCAATTTTGATCGGGATGCGCTGCTCATCCGCCGATTCAATCCACGCCGGCAGAATCATCAGTTTTTCACCAATCGGGATGGGGCGGTAATGTTCCCGCCAGGCTGCCATCCAGTCCTGATCCTCAATTTCGCGGTATTCGGCTGGCGGCAGGGGTTGAATCTGACTCAGATGCCACAGGGCTTCTTCCAATTTCATGCGGCGCTGTTCGAGAGTGCTGTCCACCACCATGTAACCAAACACCTTGACCGGCCCATAGGGTGTGCCCTCATCCTCCGCGTCGTTATAGCGCACGGCTTGCTCCATGACCACACCCTGGGAGGTAAAGCGGCCGATGACATCTGCCACCGCTTCGGCCAGTTCACCATCTACGGTCAAGGATACTTCCAGCCAGCGCGCTTCAGCCACCCAGCACCTCCTTAAGCAAGTCCAGAAAACTTTTTTCCTGCGGACGCACCTCGCTGCCCAGCGTTTTGGCCAGCTTTTCAAATAATTCACGCTGTTCATTGGTCAAACGGGTGGGTACTTCCACGTTGACGATCACCAGTTGATCACCCCGCCCGTTACCACGTACATTCGGTACCCCTTTGCCCTTCAAACGAAAGATTTTCCCGGGCTGCGTACCGGCAGGAATGTTTAATTTGGTCTTCCCCTCAATGGTTGGCACTTCAATCTCAGCACCGAGAGCTGCCTGCGCCACATTGATGTTCAAATCCAGCAGAATGTCATCATTTTTTCGGCGGAAGTAGGGATGTTCCTTGACGTGGATTTCGATGTACAGGTTTCCGTGCGGCCCGCCGTTGCTGCCCGGTTGGCCTTCACCGGCCAGCCGAATCTGGGTGCCGTTATCCACGCCGGCAGGAATGGGCACAGTCTTTTTGACCGATTTGCGCTCCACCCCGCGCCCTTTGCAGGTATGACAGGGAGTACTGATGACCTCACCACTGCCGCCGCAGGCCGGGCAGGTGGTTACCTGCACCATAGCCCCAAGGAAGGTCTGCCGGGTTTGTCGTACTTCTCCCCGGCCTCCGCAGGTCTGGCAGCGAACCGGTGAAGTACCGGGTTCAGCCCCGCTGCCGCGGCAGGTGGAACACACCTCATCCCGTACAATTTCAATTTCTTTTTCAACCCCAAAAACTGCTTCCTCGAAGGTCAGGGTGACGGTGGTACTCAGGTCAGCGCCGCGACGTGGGGCATTGCGCCGCCGGGAACTGCCCCCCATGCCAAAACCAAAGAACTCTTCAAAGATATCCGAAAAGTCAATCGTGGTGAAATCGGGCATCCCGCCCATCCCGTTAACACCGGCATGCCCATAACGATCATAAGCCGCTCGCTTTTCGGGGTCAGAAAGCACACCATACGCTTCGTTAATCTCTTTGAAGCGTTGTTCGGCATCCGGTTCTTTGTTCACATCCGGATGGTATTTGCGAGCCAGGTTCCGAAACGCTGATTTAATCTCCTCGCTGCTCGCATTTCGGCTGACCCCTAAAACCTCGTAATAATCACGCTGTGCCATTCGACTTCCAATCATTAATCCGCTTAAGCCGCTAAATTTTTCGGGGTGAGGGGCAGATGAAACTCACCTGCCCCATTTTCGCAAGATTAAATCTTACTGCTCTTTGAACTCTCCGTCAACCACATCCTCATCGCCGGAAGGAGGTGGAGGTGGGGGCGTACTGCCACCCGGTGCAGCCGTTTCTGCCGTAGATTGATACATCCCTGCGCCGATTTTTTGCAGCGCCTGTCCCAGCTCGTCGGTTGCAGCGCGTATCCGATTCGGGTCGGGATCCTGCATCACATCCTTCAGACGCTGCATAGCCTGCTCAACCTGTGCCTTCACATCAGAAGATACCTTATCGCCATAGTCCTTCATGGTTTTTTCGGCGGCGTAGAGGGTGTTGTCCGCATAGTTGCGGGCCTCTACCAGTTCTTTGCGCAGGCGGTCTTCTTCGGCGTGCATTTCGGCTTCCCGCTGCATCCGCTCAATTTCCGCTTCGGAGAGACCCGAGGATGCGGTAATAGTGATGTGCTGACTTCGTCCCGTGGCTTTATCCTTGGCGGTGACGGTTAAAATGCCATTGGCATCAATATCAAAGGTCACTTCGATTTGGGGCACACCACGCGGCGCCGGGGGAATGCCATCCAGAATGAAACGACCCAGCGATTTGTTATCGGCAGCCATCGGGCGCTCACCCTGCACAACATGAATCTCCACCTGCGTCTGACCATCTGCAGCGGTGGAGAAAATTTGCGTTTTGCTGGTAGGAATGGCCGAGTTGCGTTCGACCAGCGGGGTTGCCACACCACCCAACGTCTCTACCGACAGGGTCAGCGGCGTTACATCCACCAGAATCACATCCTTGACCTCACCGCCTAACACCGCCGCCTGAATGGCCGCCCCAATCGCAACCACTTCATCCGGGTTAACACCCTTGTGGGGCTCCTTGCCAAATTCCCGGCGAACGGCATCCTGCACGGCCGGCATGCGGGTCATGCCGCCCACCAGCACCACCTCGTTGACATCCGCAGGCTTCAAACCGGCATCCGAAAGTGCGCGGCGCACCGGACCCAGCGAACGTTCAACCAGATCGGCCGTCAGCTGCTCCAGTTTGGCGCGGGTGATGGATTTGACCAGATGCTTGGGACCGGTGGCATCCGCGGTGATATAAGGCAGGTTGATCTCGGTTTGCATCACGGTTGAAAGTTCGATCTTGGCTTTTTCGGAGGCTTCTTTCAAACGTTGCAGCGCCTGACGATCCTGCCGCAGGTCAATACCGGTTTCTTTCTTGAACTCTTCAATCAGGTGATCCATCAGGCGCAGGTCAAAATCATCCCCGCCAAGGAAGGTATCCCCGCTGGTGGACTTGACCTGAAAGACGCCTTCTCCCACGTCCAGAATGGAAATATCGAAAGTGCCGCCGCCCAAATCATACACGGCAATCACTTCGTTCTTGCGTTTGTCCAGTCCGTAGGCCAGGGACGAGGCAGTCGGCTCATTGATGATGCGCAGAACTTCCAGGCCGGCAATTTTTCCGGCATCTTTGGTCGCATTGCGCTGAGCATCATTAAAGTAGGCCGGCACGGTAATTACCGCCTGAGTCACCGGCTCACCCAAAAAGGCTTCGGCATCGGCTTTCAGTTTGGCCAGAATCATTGCTGAAATCTCCGGCGGTGAGTACTCGCGCCCGCCCATCACTACCCGGGCATCGCCGTTGGGGGCTTTGGTGATCTTGTACGGCACCCGGCTCATGGTGCGCTGTACTTCGGGGTCGTCATACTTGCGCCCCATCAAGCGCTTGATCGAAAAAATGGTATTTTCCGGATTGACAATTGCCTGATTGCGGGCAGCCCGCCCAACCAGCCGCTCGCCATTTTTATTGATTGCAACCACCGATGGCACCAGCCGTTCGCCTTCAGCAGAGGGGATTACGGTTGGCTCACCGCCTACCATGACCGCCACCACCGAGTTTGTGGTACCGAGGTCAATGCCGACTATTTTTCCCATAGATTCCTCCAAATTTTGTCATGTTAAAATATAACGTTGCAACCTGCCTGCCAACTTGCGGCTGCTACTGCGCCACCCGCACCAATGCCGGGCGCACAATGCGGTCGCCAAGGCGGTAGCCCTGTTGTACGACTTCGATGATGTGCCCGCTCTGCACCTCGCCGTTTTCCTCGTGGGAAATGGCTTCGTGCAGGTTCGGGTCGAACGGATCACCGGCTGCGGCAATCGGCTGAATCCCTTCGGCTTCCAGAATTGATTGCAGTTTTCGGTAGATCAGATCCACGCCGTTCCACCATTCCTGCTGTTCGGCATCGGCCGGCCGGTTTCTGATGGCGCGTTCCATATCATCCAGCACCACCAAAAATTTCTTAATGATGTTGGCGGTAATCATCTGATGAAGCTGAGCCTGATCGCGTTCAACGCGCTTTTTGTAGTTCATGAAGTCGGCGCGTTCCCGCTGCCAGCCCTCGAAATATTCTTTACATTGAGTCTGTGCGTTTTGCAGTTCTTGCTGCAATCCCATGATGGTATCCTCCATGAGGGACACCTGTTCATTTTGCCCGGCTGATTCCGGTTCTTCCGTTTGTGCAGCAGATTGCTGCGGTTGGGCAGTTTCTTCAGCCGGCGAATGAGCATGTCGCGTCCGTTTTTTCTTTTCTTCGGTCATGAGAGGTTTTCTCCTTTATAAGTCGAGGGTTCGTCTAACAACGTTTCAGCCACCAGATCACTCAACAAGCCGGAGAGAAAGCGTACCGTGGAAATTGCCCTGCCATAGGACATGCGCAAAGGGCCCAAAACCCCCAGCGTGCCGGTTGCCAGTCCGGGAGCGCCATAACTCCCCAGTACAATGGACCACGGTCGCAGTTCATCCCATGTTCCTTCGCCGCCGATCAATACCTGAATGCCGCCCACGTTATTGCTCATGACAGTGCGGGCAGCCAGATCTTGCAGCAGCGAGCGTTCTTCCAAAATTCTTAAGGCGCGGCGGGCTTCCTCTGAACCGGTGAATTCCGGTTCGGCGAGCACGTTGGTCAAACCATCCAGATACACCTCACCAGCCACTTCGGAATTGGCTTCAACCATATCCTCAATGACCCAACCGATGACATCTGCATCCAGCCCGCTTAATTGCGAACCTCGTGCGCGGATGGATTCCACGTCCAGCCCCTGAAACAGTTGAGTCAATCGGTCGGCCGATTGGGAAAGCAATTCCTGTGCCACCGGTTCGTTCAAGGACAAAATTCGTTGACGAACTTCCCCGCCGACCATCACCAGTACCATCAACACCTGCCGCCCACGCGTGGCAATCAACTCGAGATGCTTCAGGCGCGCCTTTTCGGGGTGTGGCGGTGTAACCAGCGAAGCCGCCCGCGACTGATGCGCCAGCACCGAAGCCGCCAGGCGCACCCACTGTTCGACATCATGGCGCATTTGATAAAACTGATGGCTGATCGTGCGGCGAGTGGTATCCGGTAAATCGGTTGCACGGATCAGTCGCGAAACAAAATAGCGGTAACCCTCCTCCGTGGGTACCCGCCCGGCGGAGGTGTGCGGCTGGCGCAGCAAACCGTATTCGGTCAGTGCAGCCATTTCGTTGCGCACCGTTGCGGAACTGATGTTGAGGTGGTAGCGGGCAACCAATGCCTGCGACCCAACTGGTGCGGCGGTACGGATGTACTCGTGAATCACCAGAGTCAGGATAAATTTTTGTCTTTCCGTCAGTTCCAGCATTTTCAAACCTCTTTTAGCACTCTCGCCCTTCGAGTGCTAAACCCGACCATTACATCATCTTACCATGCCCACCAATCATCGTCAAGAATTCATACCAACTTCATATAGAATTCTTATATCCCCGCAGGTTTGATTGACCTGACCCTTTTTTACTCGTAAAATAGAAGTGATGAATCACCATCTGGTTCCTTCGTACTGCGCCGGTTTCTACCGCACTGATCACGATCCCCCGTCCTCCATCTTTTTATTGATTTTATATCGTCCGTCCACCTGATAATTTACCAAATTTTAGAGGAGATCGAATATGAGCCAAACCCCCTTCCCTTCCAAACGCGCTCCGGTGTATGCGGATGTTCCCGACGAAAAATGGAACGACTGGCGCTGGCAGTTGAGCAACCGTCTCAACACGGTTGAAGACTTTGAAAAACTCTTCAAACTGACCGACAGCGAAATCAAAGCGCTGAACACCCAGGGGTTATTCCGGGTGGAAATCACCCCTTATTTTGCCTCACTCATCAACCCCGATGACCCCAACGACCCGATTCGCTTGCAGGTTATCCCCAAAGCCGAAGAAATTGTCCCCTTCACCGGCATGATGGAAGACTCACTGGCGGAAGACCGCCACTCTCCGGTGCCCGGCCTGGTGCATCGCTACCCCGACCGGGTGTTGATGCTGGTTACCACCCAATGCGCCTCTTACTGCCGCTATTGCACCCGCTCCCGCATTGTCGGCGATCCGACTGCCACCTTTTCACGGGCTGAATTTGAAATGCAGATCGAGTACCTGAAGAACACCCCTCAGGTGCGCGATGTGCTGCTTTCCGGCGGTGACCCATTGACGCTGGCGCCAAAACTGCTGGATGAGTTGCTCCGCCGTTTACGCGAAATTCCGCATATTGAAATCATCCGTATCGGCAGCCGCGTACCGGTTTTCCTGCCCCAGCGCATCACCGATGACTTTTGTGATACACTCGCAAAATACCATCCAGTCTGGATGAACATCCACGTCAACCACCCCAACGAAATCACACAGGAACTGGCGGATGCCTGTGACCGCCTCAGCCGCGCCGGTGTCCCGCTGGGCAACCAATCCGTGTTGCTGGCAGGGGTCAACGATTGCGTCCACATTCAGCGCAAGCTGGTGCAGGATCTGGTGCGTATTCGCGTGCGTCCTTACTATCTTTACCAGTGTGATCTGGTGGATGGCGCCGGGCATTTTCGCACACCGGTGGGTAAAGGGATCGAAATCATTGAGGGTTTGCGCGGTCATACCTCCGGTTATGCCGTGCCAACCTATGTGGTAGATGCACCGGGCGGTGGAGGCAAAATCCCGGTCATGCCCAATTACCTCATCAGCATGTCCGATCATAAAATCATCCTGCGCAATTACGAAGGCTACATCACCACCTACGAAGAACCGATTGACTACAAACCGCACGACCCCAAAACCTGCCCCTACTGCCAGAACAAACGGTTGGAGCCGGGCCAGACCGGAATTACCGGCCTGCTGGATGGGGAAGAAATGTTCATCAAACCCGAGGGCTTTGATGCATTGCACAACCGCGGCGGAGGATTGCACCGTTTGCGCGCCAATGAAGAAAAATGGAAGCCGCTCGGCATTGGCGGGGAGGCCAAACCGCTCGGCAGCGGCAAGATTCACGATATGGAATAACCGGTCAACCACCTGCCGCCTGACGGCGGCAGTACATCTCAAAATCTCAGGAGGATAAACACATGCATTACCGAAGACTGGGACGAACTGGCCTGAAAGTCAGTGAAATTTCGCTGGGGGCATGGCTCACTTTTGGCAATCAAATTGACGAACAGACCGCCATTGACCTTGTTCATGCCGCTTACGAACAGGGCATTAATTTTTTTGATAATGCCGATGTGTACGCCAACGGTCAGGCCGAAGTTGTCATGGGCAAAGCCATCCAAAACCTGCAGCGCGAAACGCTGGTCATTTCCAGTAAAGTTTTCTGGCCCACTTTTCCGGGCCCCAACGGGCGCGGGCTTTCCCGCAAACACATCTTTGAGTCCATTCACGCCTCATTACGCCGGCTGGGTACCGATTACGTGGATTTGTACTTCTGCCACCGTTATGACCCCGATACCCCCTTTGAAGAAGTTGCCCGCGCCATGGATGATCTGGTGCATCAGGGCAAAGTCCTCTACTGGGGCACATCCGAATGGGAGGCCTACCAGATTGCCGAAGTGTACGGCGCCTGCCGTGAATTTGGGCTGGTACCGCCCAGCATGGAACAACCCCAATACAATCTCTTCCACCGCAAGCGCGTGGAAGATTACATCATGCCGCTGGCGCGCGATTTGGGCCTGGGGTTGACCACCTTTTCACCGCTCTACTTTGGCATACTGACCGGCAAGTACAACGACGGCATCCCCGCCGGCAGCCGTGCTTCGCACGAGGACATGACCTGGCTGCGTGAGCGCATCACCCCGGAGCGGATTGCCATCGTCCGTCAACTGACCGCGCTGGCGCAGGAACTGGGTCTGACCACCTCGCAACTGGCAATTGCGTGGGTGCTGCGCCGCAAGGAAGTATCCAGCGTCATCACCGGCGCCAGCCGGCTGGAACAACTGGATGAAAACCTTGCCGCAGCCGAAGCGGTTGAGAAATTGACCAACGACATTCTCGAACGCATCGAGGCAATTTTTGGCGAAAATCATTTTGAATAATCTGTCAAATGGAGCACTTCAATGACCAGTGATTACACTCCTCAACCGGAAGTCGTTTACCCTCCACCACCCGCTGGCAATAAGCAGGGTGTTGCCATTGCCGCCCTGGTGCTGGGTATTCTCAATCTGCTCAGTTGGTGTCTGCCAATTTGCGGCTTTCCCATGTCCATCGCCGGCATCATTACCGGCGTCATCGGCCTTAAATCCAGCAGCCGCGGACTGGCAATCGCCGGAATTGTGCTTTCGGCAATCGGGTTGATTCTTTCGGCAGTCAACGCCATTGTTGGCGTTTTCCTTTTCACCCAGGGCGGATTTGACTGGCAAAACTTTGACTTTCAGAACTTTATGCCCTGATGAGGTGAGAATCAATTCCTGCTGGACAGCCGCGCCCGAAACCGCTATAATAATCAAAACATATAACGGAGTGCCGGGAGGAGTAGGTTGACCGGTTACTGACAGAGACGGAGCGCCGCCGGCTGAAAGCCTCCCCAGTTGAC
>NZ_JBRCOK010000097.1:0-7098 GCF_053501535.1 Bellilinea sp.
GAAGCGCCGGATTACTACTTTGGCACGCGTGTCATTCATCCCCCGCTTGGTTTTGCGTTCAGTTGGACTTTTTTGATTGGGGGCGGGTTGTTTATCGGCTTTCTGGCAAGCATGTTTGCACGGTTAATTCTGCCTGATCTGGCAAACCTGCTCGGTAATGTACTGGGCATTTACGATTTACAGGTTTTTGCGGTTGCACTGAATAATCCGCAGGTGATGGTCTACATTGGAAGCGGATTGATTTTTACGGCATTTATCTTTTCCATCCTTTCTCCGCGGGCAATCCGAAGCATCATCGGCTGGGGAGCTGGAATTTCCATTGCGGGCTGGCTTTTAATTCTTGGTCAGTTTTCATCTGTTCCTCAAAACCGATTCAGCGAATTGTTTGACCGAATTTTTGGTGCTGGTTCGCATTCTCTGCATCTTAATCTTGCCTTTCAATTGGGGATGAAGGCGCAGGGCGAGACCCTCCCTGAGATGATTGCCATTGGCTTAATCATTGGGCTATCGGGCTTCTTTGCACTGGGCTTACCGGTGTGGATGTCCGGTGAGCTGCGTACTGACCGGCGGAATATCGTCCCAGCCGGTTTGCTGGCGCTGATTGTGGCTGGTTTTTTGGGTGTTGCAGCGGTCGCGCTGGTCGAAAGAACCATTTCGTGGCAATTCCTGGCAGCAGAAAGTTTTCTGCGCCTGAAGGGCATTACTGGCGAAGGCGGAGTGGTTTTACCGATGCCGGTTTCAACCCCTGGCGGGGGTAGTTCAACCGGTGTACTGCGGGGAATTGTATTGCCCTGGCTGCCGTTTTATGCGGCGGTTGTCCAGCCCAACCCGCTTTTATTGTTCTTTTTAGCCGTCATCTGGGTAATGATGTTTGTTCTGGTTGTGCAGGTATATATGATCTCCTTGAGCCGTATTATCAAAGCCTGGGCAGATGACCGCCTCATGCCGGAGTGGGTTGGTCTGGTGCACGCCCGGCAGCACAGCCCGCTGTTTGCGCTTCTATTGGTGACCATGATTGCCCTGCTGGTGGTCATTGATGCGGCGCAGGCAAACTGGATTGGAAATCATTACAATTTTGCGCTGTTTGTGGCTTTTGGGCTTTTGTTGCCGGTTCTGGCAATGATCAAAAATCCCTATCATTTCCTTGCAGAAGGAGAGGATAGACCATCGCGGGGCTGGGTGCGCTTTTTGGGGGGAACTACGCTGTTGATCTTGATCGCAGCAATCAGCCTGCCGTATGTCTTTCAGGTCAACATTTTACCGGTTGACGGACAGTCGGCTGTTCTTTTAGCGATTGTTTTTGTCAGCGGTCTGATCTGGTTTATTGGCAGGCGGCTGTATTTGAAACAACGCGGGATAGATTTGATGGCTTTTTTTAAAAAGCTTCCGGAGAAAAGTCAATAATCCAATCATCCTTCTGGATAATCTGAAATCCACCCCTTCAGGTGCTACAAACCCCTGTGAGGGGTTTTTGATTCTGGTATAATGCCTGTGAAATTGTCCAGTTAACTGGCAAATGTGACCCGCAGCGGGGTCAGCGGATGGAAGGATACATCGAACAAAGGAGGATCTCCAGCCGATGGAGAAACGAGAATATCTCAATCTTTATCATCAAATGGTTGTTATTCGCCGGCTTGAAGAACGTTCGGCGGAGTTGTACCAGCAAGGTAAAATCGGCGGTTTTTTGCACCTGTACATCGGACAGGAAGCGGTCAGCACCGGCTTGATCTCCGTGAGGAGACCTGAAGACCGCATCATCACCGCCTATCGCGATCATGGCGTGGCAATCAATTGCGGCCTTTCCGCGCGGGAGGTGATGGCGGAATTGCTTGGTAAGGTTACCGGCTGCTCGCGTGGGAAGGGCGGTTCAATGCACCTCGCCGATGTCAAGAAGAATTTTTGGGGTGGTCATGCCATTGTCGGCGCGCATTTGCCGATTGCAGCTGGTCTGGCACTGGGGGATTTTTACCAGAACAACAAAGCGGTGACGGTGTGTATGTTTGGAGATGGCGCTACCAATATTGGATATTTTCACGAAGCTCTCAATCTTTCCAAGGTATGGAACCTGCCGGTCCTGTGGGTGTGTGAAAATAATCAATACGGCATGGGCACCGCGGTAGATCGGGCTTCGGCGGTTTCAGAAATGCGCCGCAAAGCGGATGGCTATGGCATGAAAAGTGAAGCGGTGGACGGCATGGATGTAATCAAAGTCCGCGAAGTTTCAGCGCGCCTTTATGAGGAAATTCGCAATGGGAGCGGTCCACAATTTTTAGAAGTGATCACCTATCGTTTCCGAGGGCATTCGATGGGCGACCCGGAGCGGTATCGTTCTTCGGAAGAAGTAAAAACCTGGCTGGAAAACGATCCCATCGGTATTTATCACCGTTATTTACTGGAAAATACCATCGCATCCGAAGAAGAACTTCAGGAGCAAATTCGATTGGCCGAAGAAGAGGTCAATGATGCGGTAGCGTTTGCCGAAGCCAGCCCGGAACCGCCGGCAGAAGAATTGTTCAAGCACATTTACGTTGAAGGATAACGGGGTGACACTATGGCACGAATAACCATGCGCGAAGCCATCTCTCAGGCGTTGTGGGAGGAAATGGAACGAGACCCCAGTGTTTTCATTCTGGGAGAGGAAGTTGGGGTTTGGGGCGGTACCTACGCCGTGACCAAAGGTTTTTATGATCACTTTGGACCCGAGCGAGTGCGCGACACACCGATTGCAGAAGCAGCCATTATTGGTGCAGCAATTGGGGCGGCATTAACCGGTCTGCGCCCTGTTGCTGAATTAATGACCATCAATTTCGCCTTTTCGGCAATGGATCACATCGTCAATCAGGCAGCCAAACTACACTACATGTTTGGCGGGCAAATGATTTTACCGCTGGTCATCCGTGCGGTGGGAGGTGGAGGACGGCAATTGGGTGCTACTCACTCGCAAACCCCCGATGCAATTTTTGCTCATTTCCCCGGCTTGAAGGTGGTTGCCCCCGGTACGCCTGCGGATGCCAAGGGTATGCTCAAGGCGGCTATTCGCAGTCAGGATCCGGTTCTGTTCATCGAACATGCCACACTGTACCAGACCCGCGGTGAAGTGCCGGAGGGGGATTATATTGTCCCGCTGGGCAAATCCACCATTCAACGGGAAGGCCGGCATGTGACGATTGTGACCTATTCCAAGATGCTGGAGATTTCCACCAAAGCCGCCGATCAACTGGCAAAAGAAGGCATCGAAGCCGAGATTGTGGATTTGCGCTCGTTGCGTCCCCTGGATATGGCGCCGGTGTTAGAATCATTCAAAAAGACCAACCGGGCTGTCATCGTAGAAGAAGGCTGGCGGTCTTACGGTGTCGGTGCAGAAGTTGCCAGCCGGATTTATGAAGAGGCCTTTGATTATGTGGATGCTCCCATCAAGCGGGTGGCACAGGCTGAAGTGCCGCTGCCTTACAACCGTACATTGGAACAAATGGCACTTCCTCAGGTGGAGGATGTGATACAGGCGGTCAAGGAGGTGTTGTAATGGCTGAGATTATTGCCATGCCCAAATTGGGCTTTGATATGGCGGAAGGTACGCTGGTGCGCTGGGTGGTCGGCGAAGGTGAAAAAATTGAAAAAGGGCAGGTCCTGGCTGAGATTGAAACCGACAAAGCCACCGTTGAAGTTGAATCCAGCGCAGAAGGGATTGTGTATCGTCATCTGGTCAAGGCTGGCGATGTGGTGCCGGTAGGCACCCCGATAGCGGTCATAGCAGCCCCCGGTGAAGAAGTGAAAGACTTGCCGGGCGAAGCGGCTGCAGAAGAATCTCCACTGGCAGCGGCTCAACCTGCAGGTCAGCCCACAGGGACTGTTACTGCTGTTGAAGCGCCAATTGTGACCGCCGATGAAGAGGGGCGCACCAAAGCCTCACCTCTTGCCCGCCGCATGGCACTCGAATATGGCATTAACCTGAGTCAGGTACAGGGGAGCGGCCCCGGTGGGCGGGTTGTCAGGCGTGATATCGAGAGGGTTTTGCAATCGGCGCCCGCTGAACCTGCACCAGAAATTGAAACGCCGCTGCCTTCTGTTGCAGCGCCTGCAGTCCAGCCTTCTGCGCCAATCCCGGCTGCTATGCCGTTGCCTGCGATGGAAGATCAGCGCGCGGCAGTGGATAAACTGCGCGCTATCATCGGAAAGCGTATGGTCGAATCCAAAACCCAGATTCCGCACTTTTACCTGACCAGCGAAGTGGACATGGCAGCACTCATGGATCTGCGCAAGCAGTTCAACACTCAATTGCCTGAGGAGCAGAAATTATCGGTCAATGATTTTATGATCAAAGCTGCTGCGCTTGCTTTACGGCAGTTCCCTAACCTGAATGCTT
Organism: Bellilinea sp.; assembly: GCF_053501535.1. Lineage (NCBI taxonomy): Bacteria > Bacillati > Chloroflexota > Anaerolineae > Anaerolineales > Anaerolineaceae > Bellilinea > Bellilinea sp. The sequence continues at coordinate 4,364 of NZ_JBRCOK010000097.1, forward strand.
CTTTGCAGGGGAACGAGATTGTTCGTCATGGACACCGTAACATTGGCGTTGCGGTCGCGCTGGAGAACGGCCTGATGACGATTGTTTGCAAAGATGCCGATTTCAAATCGCTTGGTTTGATTTCTCAAGAGGTCAAGGAAATGGTTAGTCGGGCGCGGGCTGGTAAAGTCCGCCCGGAGGACATTGAAGGCTCAACATTCTCGATCAGTAATTTAGGCATGTTTGAAGTTGAGCATTTTGTGGCGATCATCAATCCGCCGGAAGCGGCAATACTGGCAGTTGGATCCGTAAAAGAAGTGCCGGTTGTGGAAAATGGTGTGATCAAACCCGGTTTACGAATGAAGATGACCCTTTCTGCCGATCATCGGATTACCGATGGGGCAGAGGCGGCTAAATTCATGCAGACCTTGAAGAATTACCTCGAAAAACCGGCCTTGATTTTGCTGTAAGGATTACAAAGTTGAATTTGCAAACAGGGCTGGTCAGCGACCAGTCCTTGTTTTATTTGCGCTCGTAGATGAGACGGTAGATATTCATGATCTCAGCAATTGAGCGGATGTACCGCTGTGTTTCCTCAAAGCGGATGACTTCCACGAACAAATCGGGGTCGCCGCCGGAAAGTTGTGACCAGGCATAGGCATTGCCCGGACCGCCATTGTATGCTGCAAGAGCAAGATACAGGTCGCCTCCAAAATAATCACGTTGATTCGCCAGGTATTTGGCTCCCAGTCGGATATTGATCAACGGATTGTGTAAATCTTCCACCTGAAAGTCCGGATAGCCGTAGCGTTCAGCCAATTCCTGTCCCGTTGCAGGCATGATCTGCATCAACCCGCGCGCACCGGCGCTGGAAATCACAAAGGTTTCAAAGAAGGATTCCTGGCGAATAATACTGAACAGGAGCAGCGGGTGAAGGCCGGTTTCATTGGCTTCCTGCATCACCACGTCCTTGTAATAAGCCCCAAAGCGCACCAGATTGAAAAAGCGCGGGGCAGTCAGCGTTTGCAGATTGTCCATGCCGGCCAGATTGAGAATCTGACGACTGGCAAAGATGGCAGGCCGGTATGCCCCAATTTCCAGCATGATATTCAGAAAACGGTAGAGCGCGGTTGGATTTGAAGAGATTTCTTCACGCAGGCTTTCAAATTCACCGCGGGCGGTCTGGTAGAGACCGAGTTCCCATAAAGCCATACCGCGGATAAAGCGCGGATTTTGCGCTAAATCCCCCAGCCCTTCCAAATCCGTTTCAGGAGGAAGGGAAAAAGTGTCGCGTATCCAGTCTTCTGCCCGTTGTCGCTCGCTTGCCCAATCTACACCCAAATCATACACCGCTGGCGGATGAAGGGGCGGCTGATTGTTGAGCAGTTCATCCGCTCGTTCGCTGTAATAACCGGTTGGGTCCAGTGAGGCGGCTTGCTGCCAGGAAGCGCGGGCATCGTCGAGGTTACCGGCCCGCTGTTGAATTTTTCCAATCCACAGCAGGGCGGCAGCCTGATCGTTTGGTGAAGTGGAAAGCACCACCTGTCTTTGAAAGGCATTCAAGGCGCGTTCATCGGCGCCGATGCGGTAGTAAGTGATGCCAGCCAGAAATTGAGCGCGCGGGCTGATCGAGGCAGCCGGGTATTCTTGAAGCAGTCGTTCCCAGGTTTCAGCGGCGCGGGTCAAGCGATTGCTGCGTTCCAGAATTCGCGCAGCGCTAAACAAGGCATTGGGCGCTTCACTGGCGGAAGGATTTTGGGAAACAAAATCTAAAAGCGTTGAAGCAGCCGCTTCAAAGTTTTCCAAAAACGCCCACTGCGTATAGGCAATTTCCTGCCAGGCTGTGGAGTAAAACGAGTCGCCGGGGTGATCGCGAATCAAGGTCTGCCACTCTTCCAGTGCTCCTTCAATGTTATTGATCTGGCGGAGGGCAAGGGCGCGGTAGTGGTGAGGTATGCCGTCGTGGTCCGGATTATTGTTGATGTAACCCAGCAGAACTTCGGCTGCCAGGGCGTACTGTCCGGCAAAATAATTGACCAGCCCGCGGTTGAGTTGATTGACCGGTTGACCAGCGTTGACCAGTTCAATCAGCCCGGAATAGGTGTCGTAATAACGTGGAAAGTTGTTGACCGAATCCTGAAAGCGGGCGTAGGCTTGCTCCGGAAATCCCAGAATGAGATAGGCTTGGCCTGCCAGAAAGTTTGCCTGGGCTTTGTAATATTCATTGCTTGTACTTTGGTAGGCATCCAGATACTGGCGGATGGCGGATTCCAGATCATTCATTTGCTGGTAAGCCTGACCGATACGAATTTTCAAGCGGGCAGTATCCTGCGTATCGGAGGCCTGGATGGCTTTCTGGAAGGATTGAATGGCTTGCTCATATTGACCGGTGGCCATCCAGGCTTCCCCCGCTTTTTCAGCAATCAGATCATCCAGAATACCCGGCTTAAGTTGTAAATACATTTCATAGGCTTCGGCTGCTTTTTGATTTTCGCCTGTATTCAGGTAGGCTTCCGCCAGAAAGTAATACCCATTCGCGAGGGATTGATTGGGCGGGTGTTCGTTTATCAATGCCAGCAAGGTATCAATGGTCTGCTGGTAATTTCGTTCTTCAAAATAGGAGCGGGCAATTCCTACCAAAGCGGCTGCCTGAATTTCAGGATCACTGGTTGCCAGAGCGGCGGATTGATATTCCTGTCGGGCGCGTTGGGTGTCGCCCAGCAGCAGGGCTGTATCCCCCTGGTTTAACCGTACGG
>NZ_JBRCOK010000098.1:0-12584 GCF_053501535.1 Bellilinea sp.
GGGCAGCACCGATACAGGCGCCGGCAATGCCGGCTTCGGAGATGGGCGTATCGATCACCCGCTCGGGTCCGAATTCCTCGATCAGGCCGGCGCTGGCGCCAAAGGCACCGCCGTAGACCCCGACATCTTCACCGATGAGAAAGACGGTGGGGTCCTCGCGCATCTTCTGGGCCAGCGCCTCGCGTACGGCCTCCACGTAGGTGATCTCACGCATACACGCCTTCCATGATGGTGCTGAGATCGGGTTCAGGACTGGCCTGGGCAAAGGCCACGGCCTCTTCGATCTGGCCGCGCGCCCGCTGCGCCAGTTCGGCTTGTTCGGCCTCGCTCAGGCCGAGCAGATCGGCCAGCCGTCGAATGGGATCGCGGGCCTGCCAGGCCTTGACCTCCTCGCGGGTGCGGTAGAGCTGGCGATCGCTCTTGGAATGGCCGCGCCAGCGGTAGGTCAAGGCTTCCACCAGGGTCGGCCCCTGGCCGTGACGGGCCCGTTGCGCGGCCTGGCGCACGGCCTCGTAGACGGCCAACACGTCGTTGCCGTCCACGGTGACACCGGGCATGCCGTAGGCCGCCGCCCGCAGGCTGATGTGGGGGATCTTGAAGGCTTTCTGCACCGCCATGGACATGGCGTACTGGTTGTTTTCGCACAGGTAGATGACCGGCAAATCCCAGATGCTGGCCATATTCAGCGATTCGTGAAATGCGCCTTCGTTGGCAGCGCCGTCCCCGAAGATGGTCAGACAGACCTGCCGGGTTTTGCGTTTGCGGATGCTCAAGCCGACCCCGACCGAAATGGGAATGCCGCCGCCGACGATGCCGTTGGCGCCGAGGTTGTTCATCTCCACGTTGGCAATGTGCATCGAACCGCCCCGCCCGCGGCAGTAGCCGGTTTCTTTGCCCAAAAACTCGGCCATCATCAGGCGCACATCACTGCCCCATGCCAGGCAGTGCCCGTGTCCGCGGTGGTGGTTGAGCAGGTAATCGCCATCCTGCATGGCTGCGGAAGCGCCGACGGCAACCGCTTCCTGCCCGATGGAAAGATGCATGGTACCGTGTACCAGCCCGCGCGCAAACAGGTCTTCGGCTTTTTCTTCAAAGGCGCGGATGATATTCATCTGCAGAACCCACTCCCGCAGGCGGGGTTCTCCCAATTCTTCGATCAGCCGCTGGTGATTTGGCTGATAAATTTCGGTTTCCACCAGAGAAGTCCATTCCATAATTACTTTGCCTTTTCTCCTTCGATGTATTTCTGAATGCGCAGTGCAGCAATTTCATCGGTCACAAGATGGTTAATGAAGCCTGCCCGGCTGGCTGCCAGAATGGGCAGCGCTTTGGACTGCCCCCCTGCCACCCCGATCCGCACCGGAATACCGCGCAGCGTATTGGCATCCACTCCGACAATGCAGCGGGTCAGCGGGGTATCAATCAGGTTGCCCTGAATGTCAATGTGAATGGCACACACATCCCCCACTGCACCGGCCTCGCGCAGGGATTCCAGCTGGCGGTAATCGAGATAACCGGCGCGCAGCAGGCTGGCATATTCAAAATCCACCGTACCAACCCCCACCAGCGCCAGGTCAATTTGCGCAAAATGATGAATGACCCGCTGAACGTGGGGGGCGTTCAACAAAGCCGTACGGGTCGTTTCGCTGTCCACAATCAACGGCAGGGGCATGGTCGCATACTGCCCGCCGAGCAGCCGCGCCAGACGGCGCGCCAGCTCCGGCCCGTCAATATCCGGGTTGGGGGTACCCAGCGAGCCGATCATCTGCACCACCCGCAATCCCTCCAGGCTTTGGGTGCGTACCGCGTTGACCGTTTCGAACAGGGCGGTGCCCCACGAAGTGCCGATGGTGATGTGTTCGTGCAGATGTTCTTCCAGCATCAAAGCGGCCATGGCGCCCAGGCGACGCAGCATTTCAGTGTGGGTCAATGCCCCGCGCTGTAAAACCCGCACCTCTTTCAGGCACAGCGTATCCTGCAAATAGGTTTCCAGCTCGCGCACGCGCTGCAGCGGGTAGTGAATGCGGATTTCAACAATGTTGTTTTCGCGCGCCTCGCTGATCATGCGCGAAATCATCGAACGCGAATAACCGACCTTTTGAGCGATCTGGCTCTGGGTCAGGTTTTGCTCGTAGTACATTTCAGCAATCCGGGCGAGCAGTTCAATACGCTGCGTTTCCATGGGTTCGGGCAGTGGAAAAAGGGATTGAGATTAATGTACAAAATTCGCGCACAAAATACAATACATTTGTGAATATTTTTCACAATTGTGAATTTAGACAACAAGCGGAAAAGTTGTGAACAACAACGCCGATTGGATAAATTGGTAAGCCTTCAAATCGGGATGTTTAATCCATCAGATTTATGCGAAAATTGCAAATGAATATTTATGCAATTTTGTATTTTTATTCAAGTTCTATTGACTTATGCAACACGAATTTGTAGAGTATCTTTGGAATAAATAAATCAATTTAGAATAAGTATCCCCCTACTCCATAATTTATTGCGAGGTTTAACCCTCGCAATATGTGGTGGCGGATCATCTTTTACTTGATGGTGGCTTGAGAAATATCTTTCACAATTTCCCCTGTTTTTTCCGGTGTATTCAAACGTATCGCCACATCCGCTTGAGAAATGATCCCGACTACTTTATTTTCATTGTTGACGATGGGGATTCGGCGAAGCTGATATTTTGACATCGCTTCCAATGCACGATGATAATCATCCTCAACCCGAACGGATACAACCTTACGGGTCATTACGGCTTCTACTTGGGTGGTTTTTGCGTCACGGGCTTCAGCGACAACCTTCAAGGCAAGATCACGATCCGTAATTATGCCAATCAATCTTCGATTTTGCTCATTATCAATTACCAACAGGGAGCCGATATTCTCGCGCTTCATCAACTCTGCAACTCTTGTAACGTTATCAGTTGGCAGACAACAAATGGGATTGGGAGACATTACATTCTCGCAAGTTTTCATAGGATTTTCCTTTCATAGACAAATGAATTTTGCTGGTCGGAGTACAAACAACAATGGTCAATCACTCCAGGCCAAGGGATGAAGGATCGTCTGAATCCAATCGTCATTCTGGATAAAGAATTCCTTCCAAAGACTTCTTGTGCCATCCGCCATAGCCGGTGGATTAACCGACTGGCGGAGTGGATGATGACGTGATTGGGTAATTGTTCCAATCACCTTTCTTGAATTGGGTTGCTTTTATGCCTGCAAAGCGCGGACTAAACGAGCCCAAGCAACTGCAAGAAGACCAGAATGATCGCGATCACAATCAACGCATGAATCCAATTTCCGGTTTTTGGGAAACTGGGGCTAATCCTCCGGCCAAAAAAGCCGAGCAGCCATAGTACGACGAGGATAATGACAATCGTCCACATGATATTTCTCCTTTTGGTTTTGGTTTGCTAATTTGCCAGATGTCTGGCTAATTTTTCCAGCAAGGTTCATTTCGAGGTCAAAACTTTAAAATCGATTCTGCCCTCGCCGGGTAATGGTGTGGTGGAGGTGCATTCAAGCACCCCCACCCTTGAGCGGTTAATTTACTTCCTCCGCGGGGAAGAATGGCCGGGTATTTTGATTTATCGCCCTCGGCGAACAAGACGAACAATTGCAAGCAAAATGATGGCACCCAGCAGTGTCACCAGCATGGTCGGAAGCGTGATCGCATCGTTGATAGTTCCGACACCAAATATTGGGCTAAGGAACCAGCCAGCCAGAAATGCCCCAACAACAGCTACAACGATGTTAATAAGCAAGCTTGAGCGGTCGCGCATGATCATGGTTGCCGCCCAACCGATTACTGCAGCAACAATCAAATAAATTATGATATTCATTGGTTTCTCCTCATATAGGAATATTTTTGTTTCCTGGGATTCCAGGTTTTTGGTTGACCCAAACCTCCCTTCAAGGAAGACTGGATTTGGTCTTTACTCCAATATCATCTTATCCGATTGGAGCTCGCCATGTCCCGCATATAACCTGAAAAATCTCTATAAAAATCTATCTATCCTGAAACAATGACCAGTCTTCTGTCGAAAATCCAGCTCAACTACCTGCATCCCACCCAACATTTTGCGATTGGCTTATAGAATTGCCGGCCAGCCACAATGAGAGTCTCGCCAAAATGTCCACCCTGAAAACGAACCAAATAGATTGATCCTGCATTACTCATGATCGAGATTTCATATAACTTGTACTGGTTTTACGAAAGATCACTTTTTATGGATCCGGCTTTCACCAATTCTCCTTCCGCATCGGCAAACTCAGCCGAGTCAACCGCCTGAAGAAGGGGTTCTGCTTTTGCAATCAATTTGGTAAGTCGTTCCATTGAGCTGGTCACAAGCGGCAAAGAATCCCCTTCCATTTCTTTTGTTGCGCTCCTGATGCGTTCAAGTCGTTCTTTGAGATCCGAAATCTGAGCCGTAGCCCGTATCGGCAGGGGATGGGTGACCAGGCGGGTCCAAAGGATATTGCCAATAACCGATAGGGGCGGTGCCAGGATGATACCAATCAGACCAAAAACTTCTACCAGCGCAATGAGCAGAACAATGGTCAGGATGGGATTGTCCCATCTGCGGTTGAAAAGACGCGGTTTAATCCAAACCACCAAACCGAGCACAACCGCCATTGTGTAAATCACCATGTACAGGCTGAGTTGGGTACTGGTCAGCAGTCCTATCAAAAGGGGAGGAATAACTGCCAGAGGCGCCCCGACGATTGGAATCAGGCAAACCAGAGCCCCGACCAGTGCCAGGGTAAAAATGTATGGCGTTCCAAGCAGCCAGTATCCAACCCCCAACAGAAGACCTGCCAGAAAACTTTGAATTAACTGTCCGCGTATGTAAGCGCCGATTTCCAGTTCGATAATCCGCCAAATTGTTCGCGCCTGTTTGCGCTGCGTAGAAGGTAACAACGAGAGCCACAGTCTCTCAAAATTAATTTGATTGGTACTCCAGTAAACGCTCAAAAAGAGAATAATGACCGCAGCAGCGACGATGCCGCCAATGCCTTTGGTGAGATTCAAAATGAACGGCAATATATACTGCCCCTCACTGCCGGTAATTGCCTCGGAAAGCATGCTGGGGGAAGGCAGTCGGGTAATCACAGATTGCTGGAAGATGCTGCCTTCCAGCCATACTGGCAACCTCCACTCATCCTGCACTGAAACAGTTTGAGCCAAATGCTGACTTTCAGAATAGACGTTCTTACCGGTCAGAAAAAGAAAGATGCCGAAACTGCCAACGGCTGCGACGTACAGTAAAATCCATGCAGCACGCCTGATGATACTCTTCCCTTTCAGACGGTAAACCAAAGGGCGGAACGCTGAAGCGAGCGCCAGCGAGATCAGCACGTACACAATTACCACGCCAAATTGCCATAAAACCACCAAAATCAGAAGGGTAGTCATAATTGCCAATGCAAATCTGAACACGGTTTTTGTCATGATGCACCTGAAGTATGGATCTGAGCCAATAAAGTATCAAGATCGGTAGTAATCGTTTCAATTTCATCCATCACATGGTCAATTTGCTTGACTCGCAGAGTTGATCCTGTTTTTTTGAGCCGTGCTTGTTTTTGCAGGTCGTGAGCAAGGTCTTGCGCTTCATAACGAAGTCGGCTGGCATAATTACGGTCAACTGAAGGCTCTTGCGCCATGGCGGAGGGGTGAAAGACATAGCGGTTGAGTAATAATTGAATAATCGCTGCAATCGGAATGGCCATAAGGGCGCCGGCTATGCCAAATAAAGTGCTGAAGGCAAAAATTGCCAGCAGGCTGACGAATGGATTGACCCCCACCGCTTTACGCATCACGCGCGGCACGAGGAAGATGCTTTCCAACTGCTGAATTACCAGAGTGGCAACAACCACCCAAATCAATTTTGAAGGGGCTATGGATAAAGCAACCACACCCGCCGGTATGGCGCCCAGAAATGGCCCAATCATCGGCACTGCTTCCAGTAAGCCGGCAACAAGTGCCAGTACCAGGGCGTTGGGTAAACCTAAAAGCATATAGACAACAAGCGACACTACCCCGATAACCAGACAAAGGATAATCTGGCCGACAAAATAAGAACCCACCTTGGATTCAATTGCCGAAATCAACTCAGCTGTTTTCTCTCGGTTAACTTTTGGAACCAACAATAACAGGGATTGAATTGTCCCGCTTCCTTCCAGTGTCCAGTGAAAGGCTAAAAGTAAAATAGCGGTGAATAAAAAGATCAACTTAAGGGTTGATGACACAACAACAGCAGCCTGACCTGCGAAAATCAACATGCCGGATCCGGTTTGTTGGATCGGTGTCAGGCCGGGTAAGGTCGCTGGCAGGAACTCGCTGATATCCCTCACCAATGGATCCGGAAAGGAGGAGATCCAATCGCGCAGGTTTTGGTAGTACCCCGGTACTGCACCAACAATGGTGGTCCCCTGTTCCAGGATCAAGGGAAACAATAACAAAACAAAGAGGATGGTCACGGCGAGCAACAGGAGAAAAACCAGAATCACCCCGCCAATCCGCGGGAGACCTCGCCGATTCAACCAGCCAACAAACGGTCTGATTACCGTGCCTAACAGGATGGCGATGAATAAAGCAAAGAAGGCCTGATAAAACCGATAAAACAGAAAAAAACTGAGGGCGACAATCGCAAACACGAGCGTTGCCCCCATAATGCGTCGAAACGTCCATTCAAATGTTTGTGGTGTTGGTGGAACTGTCATACTTCCCTTCAAAATCTTCTTAACCGAAAATTGAAATTCGAGATTCGGAAAACCCGGTTATTCTTGAGTCGGCAGCAGCCATTTTATTTCAACAGCAGCAGCACGAAGAAAAATCAACCGGGCATTTCCTTACATTACACTTACCAGACAAGCTGGAAAAACTTATCCAGAACTGTCATCCTTCATACATAGCAATGGGCTTGTCAGCCAACCGACGTTCAGCTTTTACCATTCGGCTGGCAAGCCAGCCGATAACCGCCCCAACGGACAGCCACAAGATGAAATTTATCAGGTTCACAGGTCATTCTCCTTTCAAAGAATTCTATACACCACACCGTTTTTTGACCTACCATGAAATAAACCGGCGAGGTGGTGAGGATTTGGGGTGAAAAATTATCGGTTTCGTTTTCGTGAGATTTGGTGACAAACAGTGCCGAATCATTTTCCACGAAGGCAAACCCTCACAGCCGGCAGTTGTTCAGGTAGGGTTACCATCATGCTGAGGAGCATGCTCTGTAACAACTGTTTGCCGTGTGCTCATGGGGCCGCGCGGGCGGTAAAAAAGAACATAAACAAGCCGCACTATAGCCCAACCGACCAGGCCGTAAACGATCATAGCAAGCAGGGTGGATAATTCGAGCACCATACCGCTGGCCGCCGGGGCACCCATCAGGCTGGCAAATGGAGCCACAAAAAGGTCGGTCACACTGTAAAGAAAGGTTGCAAACGCATTGGCCGGGTTGACCGCGATCAACTTGAAGATAAACCGCAGCCCAAGCACTCCCTGGAGAAGGCCAAGCATCAACCAGATCAGCTGGGTGACTTTAAAACCAGTAACCCGCGCTTGGCCTCCCTGTTCGTGTTGGGTAGTTCTGACTTCTTTGTAATCGGTCATTTTGTCCTCTTTTCCAATTCTTCTTCTGCCTGCTGCCGGGTGTATCCGTACTTTTCCTGGAGCAGACCGAGTAATTTATCCAATTTACCGTTGACTTTTTCCAGGTCATCATCGGTCAGTTCACCCCACCAGATTTTCGCCTGTCCGCGCAATTGCTTCCATTTTCCTTCAAAGATATCGTTGTTCATCGTGTTTTCTCCTGTAAAATCAAATTCTTATGTTGAGGGGTAATTTAATGGTCACCGGGCAGGTTTGAGTAACATACCCAGCATCAGACCAACAACCATGGTAAGGGTAAGGGCTACCCACGGGTATCTGACCGCTTCCCTGCCGAGGCTACCGGGAGCTTTGTCTGCAAATTCCTGAACTTTGGTATTGTATTGGTGTAATCCGTGTCCCACTTCTTTCCTGACTTTTGCCGCAACGCTCACCAGAGTGTCTTTGGCATCACCTGTTAATTGTTCCAACTCTTTGCTCATGTCAGAAACGTTATCTTCTGCCCATGTGACGAGGTCGCCTTTAGCATTATCGGTTCCTTTGGAAAGGTCATCCCCAAACCTGGTCACTCTGGTAGCGCTATGCCCGGCCAGAGTTTCCATGTCTTTTTTAATTCTGGCAATATCCTGCCGAATTTTGTTTTCCAATTTTCGATCATTCATTTCATTATTCTCTTTTCTGGCTTTCGCCTTAATTTGTGATCATGCCACAATGGGTGATGCCCAATCACAGCATTTCACTGAATAAACTTTTTTGGTTCGTCAATCCCGACTCGCCCGACTTACAATTACGGTTTCGCCTTGCTGAGCGTGCCCATTCTGGCATTCTCTCAAAAAACACCATCTAGTCGTCCAGTAACCGGGCGGTTTTGATTTGTTCCTCAAGCGGTTCGACCTTCCTTCCGAACCAATGATCTCGACCATCGGCATTGGATTCATCAGGAACGTTTGGTAGAGCCTGGCTAGCCCTTAAGTTAGGGGAAAGGTGAAGTCAAGCAACCTTGTGTTGGCGCTGATTGGTCTCCGGTTGAATATACGAACGAAGTCGCCAGGCCATCTTTTCGTGCAAACGCATCACACTTACCAGCAATTCAAAAGTGCCTTCGTCTTCGTAATCCTCGTTGCATTTCCTGACGTCTTCACGCAGGAGACGAATTGAGATTTCATGGTCGGCCAAAAGTTGTAAAATATCTGGGACGATGCCGGGTTGTTCCGCTAAGCGAGTAAGCCTGATAAATTCATTCAGGCTGCCAATGGCAGTCCCGCCAAGCATACGCGCTCGCTCTGCAATCTTGTCAGAGATGTGATTCAGTTGCTGGTATTGCGCCTTGAAAAGGATTTGCAGGTCAAAGGAACGTGTTCCACATATATTCCATTTCGCGCTGCGGGTTTTTACCGACAGAACAACTTCATTGGCCAGCGTATGGTTGAGCATGTCCACAACCGAATGACGGACATCGCTATCCAACCCGATATTCGGCTGAATCTCAACCGGCGGGCTCATGCTATATCGGCTGCTTTGTCGGTTACGCATATTGCTTCCTTTCTTTAGATGGATTTTTCTCTACTACCATCGTAAACGAAAGGAGCTATCAATGTCCCTAATACAACCTGTAAAATCTCTATTAAACGGTGAACCGAAAATTGGGATGTACGGTGAATCAGTAGATTTTCTTGGAGTGTAAATTGTATCCCATTCCGGGTACTGTCTCGATCAGCGCACCATATTCCCGCATTTTCTTGCGCAATCGGCCAATATAAGAATGTAAATAATGGTTTGAACCTCGATATTCCACTCCCCATACTGAAGCAATCAGTTCATCGTGAGTAACGATGGAATCCAGATGAAGAGCCAGTTCAGCCAGAATGGCATACTCCGTTTTGGTCAGGTGCAAATCATTTTCGGCAATAAAGACGCGACGTTGTGCCAGATCAATCCTTAACTCGTCAATTTCTATCTTGGTTTCAGATGTTTTTGCTGACACGTACGACCGGCGAAGAAAAGCCCGTACCCGCGCCAGTAATTCTTCAGACCCAAAGGGTTTGGTCACATAATCATCCGCACCGGCATCCAGGGCAGCAACTTTGAGATCTTCCTCCAATCGTGCGCTCAAGATGATGATCGGTACGTCCGAACGCTTTCGGATATAGGACGTCACATCAACCCCGGAAAGTCCCGGCAACATTAAATCAAGCAGAACCAGATCGAAGGGGATTTTTTCAAACAGGGTAATTGCCTCATGGCTATCTGCCGCTTCTATAACCGAGTAACCCCGTTTGGATAGGTTAACCCGCACCAGCTTACGAATGCTCGGGTCGTCTTCAACAAGTAATATATTTCCCATGGTCTACCTCTCATCTTTTGCGGGTGTTTCCGATTCATGCAAAGGCACACGCGGGATGGTAAAAGAAATTGTCGTCCCCGGAGTATTTTTCCTCTTTATCCAGATGCGACCACCATGAGCTTCAACCAGGCCTTTACAAATCGCTAACCCTAAACCGGCGCCTTGTGTCGAACCTTTCTCGATATCATCTCCCCGCCTGAAAGCCTCAAAAACCCTTTTATGTTCAACCGGAGGAATACCAGGACCTTGATCACTCACATTAACCTGAATAAAACCACCGCGCACACTGGCCGAAATGCTGATTTCAGTACCCTTTGGAGAATAAGTGGAGGCATTGCGAATCAGGTTGACAAGCACCTGCACAATCCGCTTTGCGTCAACGTAAACGGGCGGCAAGTTGGCCGGGATGTGAAGAGAAATGGTATGCCCCGCTGTCAGGCTTTGAATCTGTGACAGTGCCTCTTCAACCACCTCGCTAAGCGAATTGGATTTCATGGAAATTGGCAACATTTCCGCCTCCAGTCGAGATAAGTCCAACAGGCGATCTACAAGTTCCTGAAGCCGGTAAGCCTCATTTTGAATGGTCTGGATAAAATCGTTCTGTTCATCGGCATCCCACCTCACATCTTTGGCTAATAAGGTTGAGGTAAAGCCAAGAATGGAAGTTAAGGGCGTGCGCAGCTCATGCGAGATCATCCCGAGAAATTCGGTTTTGATTTGATTGGCTTTTTCAGCTTCGCGGCGGAAATCCTCCTCTATTGCAAGTTTCTTAAGGTTGTAGAGAGTGATGGAAGCCTGACTCATGAGTACATTGAGATGACGAAGAGCCGATGGATCAAAATGATGGCCTTTCGAATAATATACCAACAGGCAACCCCCCCATTCCCCTATCGCAATCAACGGGAAGATTACCATGTCTTGAACCTGTCCTTCCAGAAGAAAATCGCGTACCCATGATGTCAATCTGGGATCTGTTTGAACGCCAGAGATGATCACCACCCGGTTGGGTTTGAGTAACTCCCAAAACCCGGTTTCTTCATATAGATTGGATTCGCTCAACCAGGAGGTTGGATCTTGTCCCGACTGCCACGAGGCTGTTAATTCAACACCACCGGCGGGACCTTTTTCAGGATCTTCAAAAGTGAGCAATGTTGCCCGCTGAGCTGAACGCAATTCTCGGGCAGACATTACAGTTTTCAAAACCGTTTCAGGTTTTCGGGCCAGACTCAACCTCCGGCTGAGATTAACCTGTTCGCGGAATCGCTCCAGAGTGATGCGCAACATTAATTCAAGCTGTTTTTGAGCGGTGATGTCCTGTGCAATACAAAATAGAAGGTCTTCTTTACCAGATTCGCTGTGGAGTAAAATGGTCCTCGTCGAAACCCAGCGCTGGCTGCCATCTGGACGCAGTATGCGATACTCTTGATGGAAAGGTTTGCGACTGTTGAGAGGTTTTGCCACCATCACTTGCACCCGATCTTCCGGGTGAACACTTTCAATCAGAATCATAGGGTCGGCATACAAACTTTCGCAAGGCCGACCCCAAACACTCTCAAAGGCTGGGCTTATGTAAAGTATTCGACTAAAGTCAATTTTCTGCAGCCATACAACCTGTTCAATATTCTGCACAATCTGGTTGAGGTAGAAATCGTTTTCAACCCGGCTCTTCCAGCTCTGCAGATGAGATTCCGTGGAGCTTTTAACCACCAATTCTCCTGACTTTGTTTTCAATCAAATCCAGTAATCTTCTGAAGCACTGGCGAATTCAATGAGACCTTCCTTGTGCACTCTTTCATCGTTTTCATTATACAACCTGCTCTAAAGAGTTACAAAAACAACACCCAGTTTATTAAAGCCGTGATGTGTAAAAGTGCCCGGAATATCCGTTCACCTGAGTTCGTTGGGGTTCGTTGAGCGGTGAGAAATTATGATCGTGGAAAGCCACGACATGGATCTCAGTTTAAGTTAACGTGAGTTCGGGATAAGATCAAAACCCGGCATGCGATGCCAATGCCCCCACCTGCACCTCCCCCAAAATCGCAGGGGCGATTTTGGGGGAGGCGGGAGGGGGACGAAAATGCGAAAGTTGATGTAGAAATGATTTATTCCGAATTGAGGTTAAGTTAACAAAAACGTTAACTTCGCGCCATCCGGCTATTCCGTATAATTTTTATAATCGTTTTCTTCACCCGGACGGGCAGAAAGGAGTAAGGCGATGCCCGCGCGCAAGTTCTTTTCCCATTTTCTTTTTACTTTTCTATGTATCTTGACCGCGCTGGTCTTTTCATCGCTTCCATTAAGCGGTCTGGCAGCCCCCCTGCTGCAAAGCGGCTCAACGCCGGTCTATCTGCCCTTCATTGCCAAGCAAAGCGGCGCAACGGAGTGGACGCAGCACGCCCACGATGCCCAGCGCACCAGCTTCACCCAGCAGGGGGTGGCAACCCCTTGGCGGCTGAAGTGGATCTGGAACGGCCCGGATGGGCAGGGTAAAATTGCCAGCGGCAAGTTTGGGCTGCCGCGCAACGTGCAGCCGGTGACCGGCGGCGGGCGGGTGTACGTTGCCGCCGGCAGCGATGGCGTCTTTGCGCTCAGCGAGGCAACCGGTGCACAAGTG